>QNEY01000006.1 GCA_003645385.1 Gammaproteobacteria bacterium
AATCAGCACTGACTGGTGAATCTGTACCTGTTGAAAAAAACTCCGATACTGTAGTTGAAGATGCAGTATTAGGTGACCGGAGTTCGATGGTTTTTTCCAGTACATTGGTAACGTATGGGCAAGGTGTCGGAGTGGTTGTTGCTACTGCAGCTGATACAGAAATTGGTCATATCAGCACCTTATTGGCACAAGTTGAAACATTAACGACACCGTTATTACGTCAAATGGCAGATTTTGGTCGTTTATTGACCGGGATTATTATAATCATCGCTACATTAACGCTGATATTCGGAGTCATGGTGCATGGCAATTCTGTATCGGATATGTTTCTGGCTGCAGTAGGTTTGGCAGTAGCGGCTATTCCAGAAGGTTTACCTGCCATTATGACCATTACCCTTGCCATAGGTGTTCAGAGAATGGCAAAGCGTCAGGCAATAATTCGTCTACTGCCAGCGGTTGAAACCTTGGGTGCTATTACCGTGATTTGTACAGATAAAACTGGTACTTTGACCCGTAATGAAATGACTGTCACCAATATTGCAACCGCTGGTGGCGGCTTATTCGATATTACTGGTGTAGGTTATGATCCACATGGTGATTTTTTATTTGAAGATTCTGAAATTGATTTTGGTAATCACCCTGTTTTAACAGAACTCACACGTTCAGCTTTATTATGCAACGATGCAGTATTAAAAAAAGACAATGCTGACTGGGTATTGCAAGGCGATCCAACTGAAGGTGCATTATTAACGCTAGGGTTAAAAGCAGGGTTAAATCTGGCGTTTGAACATGAAACCTGGCCACGCACTGATATTATTCCATTTGAATCTCAACACCAGTTTATGGCAACTTTACATCATGACCATACTGGACAGGGTGTGTCCTATATTAAAGGTGCACCAGAGCGTATCTTTTCAATGTGTGATAGCCATCGAGTAGGAATCCATGATGAAGCTATTGACTTAGCTTATTGGCATTCACAAATGGAAGTGATGGCACGACGAGGTCAACGTGTGTTAGCGATTGCCTGCAAAAAGTCTCCAGCAGAACATCATGATTTAACCTTTACTGATATCGAACAAGGACTGACCTTATTGGGTATTGTTGGCATGATCGACCCGCCACGGGAAGAGGCAATAATAGCCGTCAAACAATGCCAGTCAGCGGGGATTAAGGTCAAAATGATCACTGGTGATCATGCGGTAACCGCGATAGCAATTGGCAAACAAATGGATATTGGCGATGGGAAGAATGCTTTAACGGGTCATGATATCCAAGCTATGACTGACGAAGAATTACAACAAGTTGTCAATGATGTGGATATTTTTGCTCGTTCGAGTCCAGAACATAAGTTGCGTCTAGTAACAGCATTACAAGCAACAGGACATGTGGTAGCCATGACTGGTGATGGTGTTAATGATGCACCGGCATTAAAACGTGCTGATGTTGGCACAGCAATGGGACAAAATGGTACTGAAGTTGCTAAAGATGCGGCTGAAATGGTACTGGCAGATGATCGCTTTTCATCCATAGTCGATGCGGTAGAAGAGGGGCGTACTGTTTATGACAATCTAAGAAAAGCAGTTTTGTTTATTTTACCGACCAATGGTGGTGAAGCACTCGTTATTATAGCTGCCATTTTAATGGGGATAACGTTACCGATCACACCAGTCCAGATTTTATGGGTGAACATGATTACTGCAGTCACCTTGGCTTTGGCATTAGCATTTGAGCCGCCTGAAAGTAACGTAATGCTACGTTCACCTCGTGATCCTAAACAGCCTATTCTGACACCTTTGTTTTTGTGGCGAATCAGCTTTGTATCATTGATCTTGATGGTGGGTACATTTGGCTTGTTTATCTGGCAACAAACACAAGGTGCAGAAATTGAATATGCACGAACAGTTGCTGTGAATACCTTGGTAATGTTTGAAATATTTTATTTGTTTAATTCCCGATATATTTATGCTCCAGTATTAAATACTCAAGGATTATTCGGGAATCAATATGCCTTAATTGCAACTGGGCTATTAGTCTTGTTTCAGCTGGCATTTACTTATCTCTCACCGATGCAAACCCTGTTTGGCACTACTGGACTGGATGGGATGACGTGGCTCATTATTGTTTTAGTAGCCTCTACCGTGTTGTTTTTGGTTGAATTGGAGAAATTTGTTGTAAGACGATTCTTCATGTAACAGACAGTAAATAGCAATAACACTGAATACTGAATATTTTATTGATTATTCATTATTCAAGGCGTATTGTGTCTAGCCATGACAGAATTAGATACTCCTAGCCAGATCCTGGCGGCTGCTGAGGCACGGTTTAGCCTATATGGTTACAATAAAACCACGATGGCAGAAATTGCAGGTGACTGTAATATGTCAGCTGCCAATCTTTACCGCTATTTTGAAAACAAACTGGATATTGGTGCGGCACTAGCCAATCAATGTTTAGTTGAAAAAGAACATGGATTGGAGCTGATTATTACCGATGATTCCAAGTCATGTGCTGAGAAACTGCAAGCATTTATTCTCTATATTTTGCATTACACCTATCATCATTTCGATACATCACCCAAAATAAGTGAGTTGATTGAAGCAATGACTGATCAACGACCAGAAGTAATGCAATCACATCGTCAAAGTAAATTGTCATTGATACATCAGTTACTTGAGCAGAGTCAGGAAATAGGAGAGTTCAGTTTCGCTGATATCGATCAAACAGCTGAGGCTATCAATACGGCTATTAGCATTTTTTATTTACCAACTATTATGCCTATGTTTACGCTTGAAGAGTTTGAACGTAAGGCAGATGCAGTATGCACACTTTTATTAAATGGTTTAACACATTCAGGATGAATACGATGACTACCTCGTTCACACAGCGTTATGCAGAATATATTGTTAATCACCCTTGGCGATTGTTGTTAATTTCTTTGCTAGTAATTGTTATGACTGCAAGTGGCGGTCGTTTTCTGCAATTCAGTAATGATTACAGGGAATTTTTTAGTGACGATAATCCTGAATTATTAGCCTTTGAGGAAATACAAGACACCTATAACAAAGCAGACAATGTGATGTTTGTACTTGCACCAGAGAATAGTGATGTATTTACTCAAAAAACCTTAGCTTTAGTGGAAGAACTGACCGAACAGGCATGGCAAATTCCATATTCCAGTCGTGTTGATTCAATTAGCAATTATCAGCATACCGTGGCAGAAGAAGATGATTTGATTGTGGCTGATTTGGTGACCGGTGCTACTCGTATGAATCAGTCAGAATTGAATGAAATTCGTGAAGTAGCCGTTAATGAGCCTTTATTAGTACATCGCATCGTTTCTCCTCGTGGTCATGTAACAGCGATTAATGTGACTGTTCAATTGCCTGGTAAGTCATTAAATGAAGTGGGTGAGGTTGTAGCTGCTGCACGAGAAATGCGCGATGAAATTCTGGTTGAACACCCAGAAATGAAGATCTATCTCAGTGGGCTTTCGATGATGGATAATTCATTTGGTGAAGCCTCACAACAAGATATGAAAAATTTGGTGCCGATGATGTTTGTTGTCGTTGTTGTGGTTTTAGGATTTTTGTTGCGGTCATTTACTGCAACCATATCAACAGTCATCGTAATTTTTAGTGCTATTTTATTTGGTATGGGAAGCATGGGATGGTTGGGTTGGAAATTGACTCCACCATCAGCTTCAGCACCGACAATTATTTTGACAATGGCGGTAGCTGATGCAGTACATTTATTAGTAACATTCTTACATAATTTTCGGCTGGGTCAAGATAAGAAAGCAGCAATGCAAGATAGGTTGCGAGTGAATTTACAGCCAATTTTCATAACCAGTATTACCACAGCAATTGGCTTTTTAAGTATGAATTTCAGCGATGTGCCACCATTTCAGGATTTGGGTAATGTGGTAGCTATCGGTGTAATGATTGCCTTTGTATTGTCGATCACAACATTACCAGCTCTGATGATGGTGTTGCCAGTGCGTATTCGCCGTAGTAATGTTACTGATCCAGGACAACATCCGATGATGAAGTTAGCAGACTTTGTGATTATGAATCGCCGAGGATTATTGTGGGGGATGGGTGGTTTAGCATTGGTTTTGATAAGTTTGTTACCGATGAACAAATTAGATGATCAGTTTGTTGAATATTTTGATGAAACAGTTGAGTTTAGAACGGATACTGATTTTGTTGTCGAAAACTTGAGTGGAATTTATGACATTCACTACTCCCTGCAACAAGGAGAGAGTGGTGGTATCAATGAGCCTGAATTTCTACAAAAAGTTGAACTTTTTGCGAATTGGTTACGAGCACAGGATCGGGTGATGCATGTGCGAACGGTAACGGATATCTATAAACGTCTGAACAAGAATATGCATGGTGACGATCCCTCTTTTTATCGCTTGCCAGAATCGCGAGAATTAGCGGCACAATATTTATTGTTATATGAAATGTCATTACCGTATGGATTGGATCTAAATGATCAAATTGATATTGATAAGAGTTCAACACGGCTAACAGTTACCTTCGAAAACTTGCATACCGAAGAAGTATTGGCATTTGAAAAGAAAATTTCAAATTGGTTGATAGAAAATGCACCTGAGATTGAATTTGCAGGTGCTAGTGCAACGGTGATGTTTGCCCATATTGGTAAGCGAAATGTAAAGAGTATGTTATTTGGGACCACCGTCGCATTAGTACTGATTTCATTCATTCTAGTATTAGCCTTACGCTCATTCCGCATCGGAATGATCAGTCTTGCACCGAATCTACTACCTGCTGGAATGGCATTTGGTATATGGGGTCTAATGGTAGGACAAGTGGGTATGTCGCTATCAGTGGTGACTGGGATGACATTGGGAATTGTAGTTGATGATACCGTACATTTTCTGAGTAAATACCTACGTGCACGACGTGAAAAAGGCTTGGATAGTCAAGAAGCTGTTCGATATGCATTTAATACGGTGGGTGTAGCGCTCTGGGTTACATCGCTAGTCCTAGTTGCAGGGTTTATTGTATTAGGACAATCGCATTTTGCACTGAATGCCAATATGGGTGTGATGACGGCAATAACCATTACAATTGCTTTGATCATGGATTTCTTATTTTTACCACCGCTATTAATGAAGCTGGAGGGCAAGCAACATGCGTAACTGGATAATTACATTTGTTTTATTGTTGGGAATATTACCTGTCGTGCAAGCTGAAACAGTACAAGAGAAAGGTTTGGCTATTATTACTGAATCTGATAATCGTGATAAAGGCTGGCAGGATAGTTCTGCAGATATGGTGATGACCCTTCGAAACAGGAAGGGCAAGGAAAGTATTCGTGAAATTCGAGTCAAGAATCTTGAAGTAGATGGTGACGGTGATAAAGGTTTAACAGTATTTGATCAACCAAGAGATGTTAAAGGAACAGCATTTTTAACCTATTCTCATGCACTTGAACCTGATGAGCAATGGATATTTCTGCCTGCGCTGAAACGGATTAAACGTATTTCATCAAGCAATAAATCTGGCCCATTTATGGGCAGTGAATTTGCTTATGAAGATATTAGCTCATTTGAAATACCTAAATATAGTTATTTATATTTGCGAGAGGAAATGCTGGATGGTCACGATACCTTTGTATTAGAAATACGGCCACAGTATAAACATTCTGGCTATACTAAAAGCCATCTATGGATAGATAAAAAAGAATATCGTATTCAGAAAATTGATTTCTATGATCGTAAAGATGCTTTGTTAAAAACACAGCAATTTAGTGATTATAAAAAGTATCTAGATCAATATTGGCGAGCACATACGATGACTATGAATAATCATCAAAATGGCAAGTCAACCACATTGAAATGGAGTAATTACACCTTTCAGAATGGTTTAACGGATAAAGATTTTGAGAAAAATGATCTCAAACGTCAGCGATAATTGTAGCTTAGACTTTAAGCCACAATTGTGAGTGAGTTAAAGCCTAAATTACAGATCTATGTATTACTGGTAAGCGCAATTCTAGTCGGTATTCACATACCTGCAACTGCTGGTGAACTTTCCGGTTATAGTGCAGTAGAATATCGATATTTTTTGCATGAATCCCCCTATCCTGAACCAAGTCAACATGATCCATCGGCTGTTTTAGCGCCTGAATATTATCATGCATGGGATGAGGATAATCAGAGCCTAATTATCGCCCCATTCTTTCGCTGGGATAGTCAAGATTCGGAACGTACTCATTTTGATGTCCGAGAATTGAGTTGGCTTAAGGTGAGTGATGATTGGGAGCTAAAATTAGGTGTTAGCAAGGTGTATTGGGGAGTAACAGAGTCTCAACACTTGGTTGATATTATTAATCAAACTGATCAGGTTGAGAATATTGATGGTGAGGAGAAATTAGGTCAATCAATGATCAATCTTTCATTTTTTAAGGATTGGGGAACATTGGATCTATTTGTGCTGCCCTATTTTCGTGAGCGTACATTCCCAAGTACAGATGGTCGATTAAGAAGTAACCCTCCAATTGATGCGGATAAAGCTGACTATGAATCAGGTGCAGGACAACATCATATTGATGCTGCTATTCGTTGGTCACAAACTTTTGGTAATTGGGATATAGGTTTGTCTCATTTTTATGGTACCAGCCGAGAGCCACTTTTTTCTCCTGACAGGATGAGTCAAAAAGGTTTGATACCTTTTTATGAGCTTATTAATCAAACAGGTATGGACGTGCAAATGACCACTGAATCATGGTTATGGAAGTTAGAAGTTATTCGTCGAGAAAGTGATTTTGAAACGTTTACTGCATCCACTGGTGGCTTTGAATATACATTTTACGGTGTATTGGAAACGAATATAGATATAGGAGTTATTGCTGAATATTTATTTGATGATAGAAATGTTAATTTGACCTCACCATTTGAAAATGACCTGATGATGGGGACTCGTCTAACTTGGAATGATGAGCAATCAACAGAATTATTATTAGGAGTGGTTCAGGATCTAGATAGCAGCGATGCTAGCTGGAATTTGGAAGCTAGTCGACGTATAGGAAATCGCTGGAAATTATCATTAGAAGGGCGATTTTTTAAGGTTGGAAAACCAGAAACCCCACTATATTTTGTCAGAGATGATGATTATATACAGTTAGAATTAGCACGTTATTTTTGATTCGAATTCATAAGTAAAAAGCCTGGGTTAACATTGTTAATCCAGGCTTTTTTAACTTGAGATTTCAGTTCTGGCTTAGATGTTATTACGCCATTGATGACAGGAATCATCAAAAATTTGACTGACTTGTTCTGGTCCCCATGTCCCAGCAGGGTATGTGTGGACAAAGTCTTGTTCTTTTGACCACTTCTCAATGATTGGATCAACTGCTTTCCATGCCAGATCGACTTCATCAGCACGTAGGAATAAGGAGCGATCTCCTAAAATAGCGCTGAGTATCATTGCTTCATAAGCATCCAGTTTATGTTGGCTATCTTCAGATTCTACTGTTTCCATACCAATGGTATGTGCTTTAATTTCTAAACCAGGTTCTTTAGCTTGTAGCTCAATACGCAAAGTATTATCAGGTTGTAAGCCCATTACAATCCAGTTGGCATGACTATCACCAATTTCAGTATTTTTAAAAAGCTCTAAAGGTGGCTTTTTAAAACGAATAGCAATCATCGCTTTTGATTCGGGCATACATTTTCCTGTGCGTAGGTAAAATGGCACATCACGCCAACGCCAGTTATCAATATAGACTTTCATTGCGGCATAGGTTTCGGTGACACTATTTTGTGGAGCATCATCTTCTTCCAGATAACCTTTTTGTTGCACACCATCAACTTCGCCCGCTGCATATTGACCACGAAATGCATGGTTATCAACCATGTCTTCAGTAATTGGACGGATTGATTTCAAAACCTTTACTTTTTCATCACGTATTGACTCATCATTCATGTCTGCTGGTGGTTCCATAGCAACCAGAGTCATCACCTGTAATAAATGGCTTTGAATCATGTCTCGCATGGCGCCGGAACCATCATAATAGCCTGCACGACCCCCTACACCTTGTTGTTCGGCGTGAGTGATTTGTACATGATCAATATAATTACGATTCCATAATGGCTCTAACAATAGGTTGGCAAAGCGAAAT
Organism: Gammaproteobacteria bacterium; assembly: GCA_003645385.1. Classification (GTDB taxonomy): domain Bacteria; phylum Pseudomonadota; class Gammaproteobacteria; order Nitrosococcales; family Methylophagaceae. Next base: position 8,155 of record QNEY01000006.1, read on the forward strand.
ACAAAGATGTTTTGAACGGTGCCTTTACCTAAATAGTGGTCGATACGGTAGGTTTGTTTTTCAGTGAAATTCCGGCTAATAACAAGTTCCAGTTCAGCCGCGCTTTTCTGATCGTAACCGAACGGTTTTTCAACAACTAGGTGACGCCAGCCCTTGTCTTCTTTATTAAGCCCTACAGCTGATAATTGATCACCAACAACACCAAATAATGATGGGCTGATTGATAAATAGAATACGATGTTGGGAGAGAATCCTTGTGCAGGGTCCATCAGTAGTGTATTCAGATCCTGATATGAACCTGCATCATTAATATCATTTTTGAAATAGCTTATTTTAGACAAAAAGTGTTTTAAAGTGACAGTATCAACACCATCACGTGCTTTTGATGACACATACTCCGTAACTTGCGACAGCCAGTCCTCTTGAGCCATTTCTCTACGACCCATGCATATAATGCGAGTCTCATCAGAAAGTCTATTTTCAACATCTAAATGGTATAGTGCTGGTAACAGCTTCTTTTTAGAGAGATCACCAGTGGCGCCGAAAATGATGATAGTACAAGGTTTCATGTTTTCTCCCGTTGCAGGCTGTAAATATGCCCGTGACCGATATATAATCGAGCAATTGTACAATTTTTAGGAGTATGGTGTGCGAAAAATTCTTTTTGCCAGTAGTGAAGTTCATCCATTAATTAAAACCGGTGGCCTTGCTGATGTATCCGCTAGTTTGCCTATTGCACTACAACAACATGGCCAAGATGTTCGTATAATCCTACCTGCCTATCGTCAATGTCTGGAAGCATTTGATAAGATTGAAACAGTTGCTACGATTAAGCTAGATGGTTTTTATTTACCTGTTGAAATTTTGCAAGCAACTTTACCTGATAGTGATGTGATTTTATGGTTGTTGCATTCCCCAGAGCATTTTGATCGTGAAGGTGGGCCTTATGGACTGCCAAAAAGTGGCGATTGGGAAGATAATGCAGCTCGATTTGCATTATTTTCACGGGCAATTGCGGTTTTAGCACTGGATCAAGCTGGTTTGGACTGGCAACCAGATATATTACATTGTAATGACTGGCAAACAGGATTGGCACCAGCATTGATAGCAGATGAGCCAAATCGTCCTGCAACAATTTTCACTATTCATAATTTGGCTTATCAGGGATTGTATCCTCAATCGGCCTTTGAATCGTTAGATTTGCCTGAATCTTTATGGCATAGCGATGGTATCGAGTTTTATGACTTACTGTCATTTATGAAAGGTGGTTTGATTTATGCCGATCATATTACGACTGTTAGTCCAACGTATGCACAAGAAATTTGTAGTTATGAATTTGGTTATGGATTGGAAGGCTTATTGTCTCAACGGGCTAAAGAAGGTCGTTTAACAGGCATTCTTAATGGCATTGATAATAACGAATGGGATCCGGAAAGTGATCAGAATATTAGAAAAACTTATTCGGTAACTACTATACGCAACAAGTTGATGAATAAAGCTGCGATTCAACATCATTTTTCTTTACCAGAAAATTACGATGCTCTCGTTCTTGGGATAATTAGTCGCCTAGTGTCTCAAAAAGGGATTGATCTTACTCTTGATGCGGTATCAGCCTTAATGGAATCTGGTGCCAATATTCAGTTAGTATGCCTAGGTAGTGGTGAGGCAAGCTATGAACAAGATTTACGGATGTTGCGAGCACGATTCCCAGATAAAGTCGGTGTACATATTGGTTACGATGAATCATTAGCACATAAAATTGAAGCAGGTGCAGATGTATTTTTGATGCCATCACGCTTTGAACCTTGTGGCTTAAACCAACTGTATAGTTTACGTTATGGAACATTACCTGTTGTTCGTAATACTGGAGGCTTGGCTGATTCAGTGACGGATGCGACAGATGAAAATAGAAAAAATGAAATAGCCACTGGATTTAAGTTTGAATCCAGCACAGCTAAAGCTTTGGAAGAGAGATTGTTGCAAGCAATTGATTTATATAAACATCCTCGTATTTGGCGCAAGATGATGATTACTGCCATGGAGCAGGATTATAGTTGGGAAAAAAGCGCTACAGCCTATCTGGAGCTATACGACAGTCTGTAACAGCAGACTGACTTTATGCAAGCAACAATAATCCTAACGCAATAGCTGCAGGGGTAGTCTGGATAAACAGGATCCTTTTGTTGACCGAGATGCCTCCATAGACACCGGCGATAACAATACAACTCAAGAAAAATAGCAAGATTGCGATGCCTGCATTGCCGAGTAATAACCCCCAAATCAGGCCTGCGGCAAGAAAACCATTGTATAAACCTTGGTTTGCAGCAAGATTTTTCGATGCCTTGGCAAAATCAGCGGTGAGATTAAATGTTTTGCGGCCTAATGGTTTATCCCAGAAAAACATTTCAAGCACTAGGAAATAGAAATGTAACAAGGCAATAAAGACAATTAAAACTAGAGTGAGTAATGATATGGCTTTTCCCTCGTTGACACTATTTTGTTTTGTATAGCCATGCGGATAGGACCAGCCATATCCCCAACGAAATTTGGTTGGCCAATATGGTGAACCTCCAACCCTGACCCCGGACAACATCAGTTCAGCAATAACAGATTCACCAATGGCTGAAACACATGTTTTAAGAGCAAGATCAGCATCAAGTCGCTGTTGGTATGACCCACCTTGCCAGTATGTACGATCATGATCTGTACAGCATGATAACCATAATTGCTGTTGTTCAAAGGTACCGTCAGGAAATAAGCTACAGCCATCTGAACTAAAAGGCTTAAGTCCTTCAGCATGGCTAATAGTAATTTGCCCAAGCAATAAAAAAATGAAAAATAAAATTTTCATTGTTAAATTATGTCGATTCATCATTAAGAGCGATCACTTGGTGGGTAATAAACATAATCAATAAAACGGCAAGACCAAAAACATATAAACCAGTATGAACCTGGATGCTGGCTATTGCACCAAGTTTAACGGTAACAATCAGAATGGCGACAACCATCACATCGAGCATTGCCCAGCGGCCATAATCATGCATCAAATGAAGCAATTTCTTGCGGCGATTGGGATGGGTAGTGTTGGGATGTAGCAGGTTAAATAGTAGCCCTATTTTAGCGATCGGCAAGATAATGCTGAAGCTAGTGATAAGGATAAATAAGAAGATATGACCATCCTGTAACAGTTGCCATACACCGGTTACGATCGAGACTGAATTATGTATGACCCAAAATTTGCTAATAGTTAGCATCGGAGTAACAAAGCCGATCGTAAGCAGCAATGATGTAATTGTCAGTAGCCAGTGGAGTTGTTTAGCGGTCATTAATAGCCGTGAATTAGTCACTGCTTGATTCTGCTGAAACACGATCTTTCTTTGCGACATAACGTGGTTTATCTGTTTTCTTTTTAGCCTTGGATTTATTGATTTTCGATTTAGGTTCTAGTCCTTTTATTTTGGCGATAGGTAATTTAGCTTTGAGATGAAATTCAATGCGTTCTAGATTTTTTAGATCATGATGTTCAACTAGATTTATTGCTGTACCGACTTGTTCGGCTCGGCCCGTTCGACCAATACGGTGAATATAAACATCACCTTTGAATGGTATATCGTAGTTGATAACATGACTAATATTGGTTAAGTCTAAACCACGTGCAGCGACATCGGTTGCAACCATTACTTTAATTTGTCCTATACGGAATTTTCGGGTTTTATCTCTACGCGTTGCTTGGTTGAAATCACCATGCATTACTTGGGCTGAAATATTTTGTGATTGTAACCAGTCAGTTACTTCATCTGCACGTTCTTTTTTATTACAAAATACGATGGCACTTTGGCAACTTTCATCATTAACAAAAGCACGTAAAAGTGCTTGTTTATGATCTTTATTGTCTGCGAAATAAACTTGCTGAGAAACTTGATCAGATTTTTTATTGGCTGCATCAATTTGAATAACCTCTGCATCAGCAAGTAACTCTTCAGCAAAAATGTCAACACCAGTTCCCGATAGGGTTGCTGAGAACAGACAGGCCTGAAAACCATCAGAAATGGTGGCGAGTAGGGCTAAAACATCTGGTCCTTGCCCCATATCAAGCATGCGATCTGCTTCGTCAATGATCACCATATCAATATCAGCTAAGTCAATAGCTTCGTCTGATACCAAGTTTAATAGACGGCCCGGTGTAGCTATAATAATGTCACAGGCTTGTTGAGCAAATGTGGCTTGTTTGGCTTGAGAAAAGCCACCAGTAATAATGGCCGTATTTATCTTAATATTCTTAGCCAGTTGAGTGACCACATGTTGAATCTGAAATGCCAACTCACGTGTGGGTGCCAACATTAAAATCTTGGGTTGGCCACTGGTATTAGGTTCATCAATCAGCTGTTGCAAAGTAGGCAATACAAATGCGGCTGTTTTTCCTGTTCCGGTTGCCGCACCAGCTAACACATCTTTACCTTCTAAAATAACTGGGATTGTTGCTTCTTGTATTGCTGTTGGGGTCTGAAAATCAAGTTTTTCAAGTGCCTGCAATAAGGCGTCATCAAGCATAAGATCATCAAAAGTCATGGCTTAAAACCTTAGTTAATGTGATAGGCAACGACAGTACCTGATAACATCATTGGAATGATAATCAGACCTTGCTTTGGTAAAATAGTATGATCAGCACTTCCTTGTTCAAGTACTACAAGTGTTGAACTGAGTCCTGATGGCGTAATGTGTAGTATTTTACCTGCGACCCAATCAGTAGCAAAATAATTACCGTTACCATCGGCTTCTAAACCATCGAGATTTCCTACAGCTGATTTATCACCAAGGCTTTGAATCTGTTTAGTATCAAGGTTGATAATTTTCAAATGTCCAGCAGTAGTGGTAGCAAAACCATCGGTCATATGCCCCCAGCTTGCAACAATAAGCTGATTATCTTCAACTAATAAACCATTTGGCACTTCAAGTTCATCTGTCTGTAACCAAACTTCAAACTTATTATTTTCGAGACGATAAATAGTATTAGTCAAAAATGCTGAGACGTAAACATTGCCTTTGTTATCAGCTACAACATCATTGAGGAATTTGGCCTTAGGTGCAGAATAACGCTGAGTGACTTTTTTGTTTTCAATGTCAATAACAACTAATTCATTGATGTCGGCAACATAAAGATTATTGCCGACAATAGTTAGACCTTTCGGGGCATTTAAGCCCTTAAGCCAATGAAGATCTATAATATTACCATCTAGTGATAACAGTGAGATATAGCCATTACCATCTGCATTAGTAGCGTCACCATTGACATTGGATACAAAGAGAAGTTTCTGTTGGGGATCATAAGCAACTGATTCTGGTTGCTCAAAAACAGAGTCAGTTTGCCAAGCTGGCACCAAAATCGGGTTAGCTGCCAATGCTAAAGCAGGCAGGATCATGGCACATAAGCTTAAAAGCCATTTTAGGGTATATTTCATCACGGTCTCAAAATATGAAATTTAATCGGGTAATGATAGCAGTCTTTAGATCTGACTGGCTAAAACAGCTTGGCTGATAATCCAATAACGAGAGGCTTTACCAATGGTTACAAGTACAAGGAAAAGTCCAAAATTAACCCTTAACATACCGGCAACAAAAGTCAGTGGATCGCCAATGAGGGGAACCCAGGCGAACAGTAAACTCCATTTTCCATAACGATTAAACTGTTGCTCTGCTTTATTAGTTTGTTCGGATGATAGATGGAACCAGCGATGTAGAATCGTATCAGCACCCCAGCGACCAATAAGATAATTGAGCACTGAACCCAATACATTACCGATAGTAGCGATAATGATTAATACTATCGGGTTTTCGCCTGCAATTAATAAGGTAGAAAGAACTAACTCTGAACTGAGCGGTAAGATGGTTGCCGCTAGGAATGCCGAGAGGGCCAGTCCCCAAAGACCAAATTCAGATAATATATTCATTAGGCTATGAATACTTTCCAATAAGTTGAGCTATTATAATTCAAAGAATATTTTCCTTGCAGCCAATAGTAAGGAGTATTCTTCATTTAATCTATTGTAATAAGGTTGGGGTGATATCCTCGAATGGGTAAATTTTTCCACCGTATTGTTTAGCAAAGGTCTCAGCAACTTCCTCGTTCAAGAAACTCGCCAATGTTGGCCCCATGGCACCTTGGCGATTATGTCCTGCGACATACCATGCTGTTCGACCATTAATAAAAAACTTATCATCAGGCGAGTCCCATACGCTTTGTGCCATATCATGTACATAAATAGTTTGGATAGCGTGTTTATGCTCAGGATCGAGTAAATAGGCAAACATGTCACGCGTAGAACAAAACTTCATATCTTGTTCGCTACCTCGTTTATATAGCTGTCCTTTTGGGCCTGGAAAGCCTTTAATAATCATACCGCATAAATGGCATTCATCACTTCGTTCAATAGTCGTTGCATGCTGTGTAAGTTGTAGCTCCGTTGGTGTTTCACCACAGCCTGATACCATTAATAAACTAATCGTAATAATGAGCCAGCGAGGATATAAGCTTAATACCATCATAAGACCTTTATAGTTTTCTTTTATTAAAGAGTGTAATTGCACCCAGAACTGGGGCTACAAACCAAGCTAACATACTTAATATTAGACTGAGTGTTGAAAATTGAGCATGTTGTGCAACAGCCATGAACCCTGTCAATTGTTGCTCTGCAAAGAAGCTTATGATGATCAATCGGAAAATATCAGTTGGATTGAGCAATAGTAGATAAGGGAATAGTTCAGCATTTACATTACCTTCTGTGCCAACTAATAGACCTAATAAACTAAGGTCAAACATAAAGACAAAGATAAACCAAACGATGAGTGCTAAACCAGCAGCTTTTGATTTCTCAGCAACGGATGCACTGATCATGGTGGCAATGGCAATAAATATCCAGCCTAATAGTATGGAAACAGTAATGAAAAAAGCATAAGGTTTTAGAAGTTCAGACCATGTTGTGTTATCAGAAAATAAGCCCACGATAATAGCCGATAAGCCAAAACCAATAATGGTAGAAAAGGCCATAATCATCCAATGGCCCATCATTTTTCCTAAGACTAATTGCCAGCGACTAAGTGGATAGGTCATTAACAATAATAAAGTGCCACTTTCATCTTCACCGACAACACCATCATAGGCCAACATCAAGGCTATTAGGGGAATAACAAAGACAGCTAAACTTGCTAAGCTGACTAAGGTTGTTGAGAGATTAGTGAATCCTGCCTGGCCAGATGCTGCAGCCCCAAAATAGGCTAGTCCTGTTGCCAGCAAAGCAAAAATTAAGCTGATCGACATGACCCAACGGTTACGCAAACCATCATGAAATTCTTTATTAGCCACGGTTAACATAGCATTCATCGTGGCAGCTCCATATGCTGAATATCATTCATATAATGCATATAAATATCTTCTAAACTTGGCATATGTATATCAATGTTTTCTAGTGAAGGAAGGGCTAGTAATTGTTGTAATGTGGCCATCTTTTGCTGTTGGCTCACGTGCAACTTTAAACCGCCATTAATTTCTGAAGCATTAGCCTGTAAGCTTGCTGGCAACAGTAAATTCGAACCTTGTAGATGAAATGTTACTGGCAGATTTGTTTGTTCGGTGAGTGTTGATAATGAGCCTTCTGCCAGCAAGTGACCTTGGCCTAAGATTAGGGCTCGATCGATATATTTTTCTACGCCGGCTAATACATGTGAGCATAAGATGATGGTGCTACCTTGTGCTTTCAATCTTGCAATACCTTGATAGAAATCTTGGGTCGCTATTGGGTCTAAACCTACCGTGGGTTCATCCAATAATAGTAATTTAGGCTGGCCTAATAATGCTTGTGCTAAGCCCAAGCGTTGACGCATACCTTTAGAGTACGTTTTAACGCGTCGCATTGCTGCATGAGCCAATCCTACCTCTTCCAACAAGTCATTAACTTGTTTTTTTTCACAACCTTTTAGTTTTGCAAAATAAGCTAAAACTTCATGTCCGGTCATCTGCTGATAAAAACTGACATTTTCTTGTAAAAAACCAAGTTGTCGACGTAGGTGATAGGCATTCTCACCAGTGGGATCTTCACCAAATACACGTACTTGACCGGCAGTAGGTTTTATCAGGCCTAAGATGAGTTTAATGGTTGTTGTTTTACCTGCACCATTATGGCCAAATAGGCCTAGCACTTCACCCTGTTGTAGGCTGAGATTGATACTTTTTAATGCTTCAACACCTTGATAATTTTTTTCAGCCTGTTGTAATTCAACGATATTCACGATGCTTGCTCCATAGGCTGTAGCTGATGCATTAATGGATAACTGTCTATAATACCTGGAGATCTTAATACGGGAAATTGCCGTTGCACCCACCGTAATATTTCAATTGCTGGGCTATTAAAGAGTAATTTAGCTGTAGGATATTTCCACAATAAACGATCGACCCCATCATTAGGCTCGTATGTCACATCACCTATGCCATCGCCATTCATATCCCAACCTAGGTAATCACTCCAATAATTCCCTTGTTGTTTGAGCGACCAATCTTGCGTTCGATTTGCTACATATTTAACTTGTTTGGTATTACTGATAAATGCATTACCGGTAAATGTATTGTCTTCTGAGCCCGCAGTAAGGTGAATACCTATATCACTGTCAGCTAAAATATTATTATGAATTTTATTAAACAGAGAGTTGTAGATAAACAAGGCTTTCCCTTCAGGCTGATAGCGTTGCTGTGAATGTTGCATTTGTGTATTTCGCATATTCTGCACGCCAATCACCTTATTATTTTCGATTGTAGATTTGGTGATAAAGTTCATTAACATGCCGTAATTCACATCATTCTCGGATAGATTATCGGTCACAGTAAGAAACTTGGACTGCATCAGGGCATAACCTGTACGTGTATTTTTGGTATGGTTCTTAGTCACTATATTAGTATAGGAATACATATAATGAATGCCGTAACGTAAATCATGTAAATAATTACCATTTAGCTCATTATCATTACTGGTATCCATATATATCCCATCTCGGGTATGCCAGACTTCATTATTCTTAACTAAAGCACCACTGACATTGTAGAGATGAATGCCATTGCCTCTATCCGGTGAGCGCACTGCCTCATTACCTTCAATTGTATTATTAGTGATTTGAATATTTGGTGTAGCATCAACCCATATACCACTACTGTTACCAACAAATTGATTGTTTTGGATCTGTACATGTTCAGCTTGAGTGTTAACAAAAATACCAGCATCTAGTGTCGTTAGGTTATGTCCCCAGTTTTGGATTTCTAGGTTTTGAATAACTACATTCTTGGCTTTGATTTCTAACGTATGACCTTGAGCCTGACCATCTAGTATTGCACCTTCTTGTCCACTGAGTTTCAGGGGTTTATTAATAGTAAAATTACCAAGATAAACGCCAGCAGAAAGGATTACATGATCACCAGCTTGGGCAATATCTAGTTGGTGTTGCAGGTCTTGTTCCGGGCTAACTGAAACAACAGACGCAGCTACACTATGAACAAGGCTAATGCCAAATAAAAAAAGTGCAAAGCTGAGATTTGTTCTCATAAAATGTTCCGTAAAAAACCCGACTTTGTAAATACAAAGTCGGGTTGATACCCGTTATCAAACTATAGTGTTATTGAAATAGCACTAGAATTAAACTGACACCAACATACGACCACGCATTTCCATATGTAAAGCATGGCAGAACCAGTTACAGTAGAACCACTGAACACCCGGTTTATCTGCAATGAAGGTGATAGAAGCTGTTTGTTGAGGACCAATTTCCATTTGAACACCATGATTCACCATGCAGAAACCATGAGTTACATCTTCAATCATATCCAAGTTTGTAACAATAACTGTTACTTCATCGCCTAGTTTGACATTGAATGTGTCCATGCCATAAGCAGGAGCAACAGAAGTCATATAAACACGCACTTTGTTACCATCTCGAATCACTTTATTATCAGTTTCAAGTGTGATGCCATCTTTCTTCGCCATCGCACGTGTTGTGGCAAAATAGGGGTCATCACGTGTCCATAATTTTGCTGGTTTCACTTTACTACGGTGAACCATCATACAATCATGTGGTTCCGCAAAAGCTGGCCCATCATGAAGCAAGACCATTTCATCACCTGAAATATCAATTAACTGATCATTTTCTGCATGTAGTGGACCTACTGGTAAGAAACGATCTTTCGAAAACTTACACAGTGAAATTAAATATTTACCATCAGCATCACTAGTTTCACCCATAGTAGTATGGTTATGACCTGGTTGGTAATGTACATCTAGTTTTTGCTCAATATAAGAGCCTTTTTCACCGTTACCATTATAGAATTCAATGGCTTTTTCTATATTCCACTTACAGATCTGACTATCAATAAATAATGTTGTATATGCATTACCACGACCGTCAAATGCCGTATGTAAAGGACCGAGACCTAATTCAACTTCAGCAACAATGGTGTCACGTGGTTCAATCTTACCGTCAAATAAGTCATCAAACTTTGCAATTTCCAGCATAGATACAGTTGGAGATAATTTACCGTTGACCACACAATATTTACCACTTGGTGCAGTGTTAATACCATGAGGGCTTTTAGGCACAGGAACATAAGCTGTTAATTTAGACCCTTTACGACCATTAACAACAGGAACATCAGAACCAGCTAGTTTTTGGAAGTCTCCTGCAGCAACAGCTGCTTCAATACGTTCAATATTAAAGATAACTAAGTGATCACGCTCGTTACGCATCGTACCTGCTAAATCAAGGCCTTCACCAGGTGAATTGTAGCAAGTAGAAAATGCATATTTACCCGTGTAATCAGCATCAGTATTATCTAAGTTACCATCAACAATAACCTGCCATTTCACTTCCATGCTTTCAGCATCAATACCTGAGAATAAAGTGTAATAAGCTTCAGTATCAGCCATGTTGCTACCATCATTTGGATGCGGAATAACAAACTCAGCATTAGCAAATAGGTATTTTGTATACGGTACTTTTTGAACACGGAGACCATGGATTGCCTGAACATTAGGCA
>QNEY01000007.1 GCA_003645385.1 Gammaproteobacteria bacterium
GTTATGGAATGAAATTCGTAAGATTATTTATCTCCTATTGTGGATGGTTCCACTTTTTATCTTGTCATGGATACCTGTCATCAATATTATCGCTCCCGTATTATGGGTCGCCTTCTCTAGTTGGATGTTAGCCATTGATTACCATGATTATCCAATGGGAAATCATCTACTCAAATTTCCACAACAACGTGCCCTACTACGACAAAAACGTTCGCTTGCACTCGGATTTGGATTGGCAACACTTGGAGCAACCATGATTCCCCTTGTGAATTTCTTGGTGATACCTGCTGCTGTTGCAGGGGCAACGGCTCTCTACTTGGAAAATCTGAAGGACTAAAGTAATTTATTTTCTATAAACTCAGCTATCGGTATCAGTATTAATTCATATGAGAGTATTTCTTTTAATTACTTTCAGTTTAGTGCCTAATATTGAAGAATAAATATTTTAAATGGCTATTTAAAAACATATCTGGAGCAATCTGAAATGGCAATATTTGATCGATTAACACTTATGAAAGTGCATACGGTTTTGGCTACCTTTATCTTGCCAGCTGTAATTATGTTTCTTGTAACCGGCTCTCTTTATACTTGGGGTATAAAAGGTAGCTATGAAACTACTGTTCACAAACTACATCTTCAAACTCCACTTCAAGGACAACTCATAGAGCTTGTTGCTCTAACAGAAAAAGAATTAAAAGAACGAAATATATCGATACCAACTGGGAAAGCTAAAATAAAAGAAGTTGGTACTTCTTTTAGGCTGGAATGGTCAGGTTCAACTAAGGATGTGATGTTGGAACCAACTGCACAACCACTCATTGCAAAATTGAAAATAAAGAATACCAGCTGGTATCGGCAGTTTGTTCAATTACACAAAGCAAAAGGTGGCAGCCCGTTTAAAGTGTATGCAGTCGTGTTGGCTACTGGCTTACTTTTATTGCTTGTCACGGGTTTTATTATGGCATTGCAAACACCAAAATTACGCAAGCTTACTTTAGTCTCAACAACTCTTGGTATAGCTGTTTTTATTGCAATGATTATGAGCAGTTAGTTTTAGCCCATATGGTCGATTGCACTATTTAAAGTAGCACTTGGTCGCATGGCTTTAGCTACTAATATTTCATCAATAAAGTAATAACCATCAAGATCCACTATTTGACCTTGGACAGCATTTAACTCGGCAACAATTTTATCTTCATTGTCTGTTAATGTTTTTGCCAAACCTGCAAAATAATTTTGTAGTTCAACATCATCATTCTGCGCTGCCAAAGCTTGAGCCCAGTAAAGAGCCAGATAGAAGTGACTACCACGATTATCAAGTTCTCCAACCTTACGAGAAGGTGATTTATTGTTATCCAGAAACTCACCTGTCGCTTTATCTAATGTATCCGCTAGTAACTGTGCTTTTTTATTGCCTGTAGTGTTACTTAAGTGTTCCAACGATGCTGCTAAAGCCAAAAATTCTCCTAAAGAATCCCAGCGCAAGTGATTTTCTTTTTCAAACTGCTGTACATGTTTAGGAGCAGAGCCACCGGCACCTGTTTCAAACAAACCACCACCATTCATAAGTGGCACAATGGATAACATTTTTGCACTGGTACCCAATTCAAGAATTGGAAATAGGTCGGTTAAATAATCACGTAATACATTACCTGTTACCGAGATTGTATCTCCACCATTTTTTATGCGTTCCAGTGAAAAGCGAATTGCATCTTGTGGTGACAAAATACGAATATCCAAGCCATCTGTATCATGCTTAGGCAAGTATTTTTCAACCTTAGCAATGATCTGTGCATCATGAGCTCTGTTTTTGTCTAACCAGAACACAGCTGGAGTACCAGTTAAACGTGCCCTGTTAACTGCTAATTTCACCCAATCCTGAATAGGGGCATCTTTGACCTGACACATACGCCAGATATCTCCGGCTTCAACTTTATGTTCAATTAGCGTATTGCCATTATCATCAACAACTCGCACAGTTCCATTTGCTGGAATTTCAAAAGTCTTATCATGCGAACCATATTCTTCTGCTTTTTGTGCCATCAAACCAACATTAGGTACTGTTCCCATAATAGTCGGATCAAATGCTCCATATTTTTTACAAAATGCTATCGTTTCTTGGTAAATACCGGCATAACAACGGTCAGGGATAACTGCTTTGGTATCTTGCTGTTCGCCTTCTTTGTTCCACATTTGTCCAGAAGACCGGATCATGGCAGGCATAGAGGCATCAATAATGACATCTGATGGAACATGTAAATTAGTAATGCCATTATCAGAGTCCACCATAGCTAAATCTGGTCGTTTAGCATAAACAGCTTGTATATCAGCCTCAATTTCAGCTTGTTTATCAGTAGGTAGTGTCTTTATCTTGGCATAAACATCACCTAGGCCATTTTTGACATCAATACCAATTTCTTCAAAAACTGCCGCATGTTTTTCAAAGACATCTTTATAAAAAACCGTAACAAAGTGTCCAAAAATAATAGGGTCTGACACCTTCATCATTGTTGCTTTTAAATGAACAGAAAATAAAACACCCTCTTGCTTTGCACTCTCAATTTCAGCTTCAATAAAACGTCGCAGTGCATTCTTATTGATTACTGTTGCATCTATCACTTCACCTACAAGCACAGGCGTGGATTGTTTCAATACGTTGATATTGTCCATCTCATCTGTTAACTCTATCCGTACATTGCCTGCACTCGCCAAAATCACCGACTTTTCACTGCCAAAGAAATCATTATCAGACATACTTGCAACATGAGTTTTTGAATCGGCACTCCATGTACCCATCGAATGTGGATGTGTGCGAACATAGTTTTTTACTGCAGCTGGAGCACGCCGGTCAGAGTTGCCCTCACGAAGAACCGGATTAACAGCACTGCCTTTAATTTTATCGTATTGAGCCTTAATCTTTTTCTGTTCATCATTTTGTGGGTCTTCTGGATATTCAGGTAAGTTATAGCCTTTTTGTTGCAGTTCTTTAATCGTCGCCTTTAACTGTGGAACTGAAGCACTGATATTGGGTAATTTTATAATATTAGTATCTGGTTTTAATACTAATTCTCCCAGCTTTGCCAGCGCATCGTCGATATGTTGAACTTCAGTTAAATAACTTGGAAAACTAGCAATAACACGCCCTGATAATGAAATATCACTGAGTTCAATATCTATATCCGCAGCATGAGTAAATACCTTAATGATAGGTAACAAAGACTGGGTTGCTAATGCTGGAGCTTCATCAGTTTTGGTATAAATAATCTTTGAGTTTGTCATTTCATTTCCTAATTTTTTACTTGTAAATAGTGCTAATTCGCTCAACAGCTTCCAACAGTCGTTGCTCATCATTTGTATAGGCAAAACGGATATATTGTTCAGCTAAATAGCTACCAAAGTCATTGCCAGGAGTTACTGCTACCCTCGCATGTTGTAACCAGAACTTGCTCAAAGCCATACTGTCCGGGTGTTGTTCATTAAGGAATGCACTGCAATCACCATAAATATAAAATGCTCCCTGTGGCGTTGTTTTTACATCTAGGCCCATTGTCTGTAATGCTGGCAATAAGCTATTTCTACGTTGTTCAAATATTTGACGACGTTGTTCTAAAATATCCAGTGATTCAGTACTAAACGCAGAAAGTGCTGCATATTGTGACATAGTAGGTGCAGATAAAAATAGATTTTGTGCCAAACGGTCCATCACAGATACATATTCATCGGGTACTATTAACCAGCCTAATCGCCAGCCTGTCATTCCAAAAAATTTAGAAAAGCTATTAATTACAAATGCGTCATTATCTATAGTCAGAATGGTTGACACTTCAGTGTCATCATAGGTCAGGCCATGATAAATTTCATCCACAACAAAATGACCCTTTTTAACACGAATTGCATCAGCTAATTCTGTTAGATCCTGTTTAGATAAAATGGTACCTGTGGGATTTGATGGTGAAGCAACCAAAGCCATGGTCGTATCAGTATCCCAGTGTTTATTAATAAGTGATGATGTTAATTGATAATTAGTTGATTCATCCACAGCAATAGACTGTGCTTTGCCTTCGACAAATCTGGCAAAATTTCTGTTACATGGATAACCGGGATCAGCTAATAATACTTTTTGGTCTCGCTCCAGCAGTGCGCCCATAACCAATAATAATGCACCAGAAGCTCCTGGCGTTATCACAACACGCTCAGATGAAATATTGACGTGGTAACGTCGTTGATACCAATCGGATATCGCATCACGTAACTCAGGCAAGCCTAATGCCGGTGTGTAATGTGTCTGGCCTGATTTTAAAGCTGCTATACCAGCATCTATAATGGGCTGTGGTGTTGTGAAATCAGGCTCACCTACTTCCATGTGAATAATATCTTCGCCCTGTGCTTCAAGCTTTTTAGCTTGAGCCAGAATATCCATCACATGAAATGGCGTTATATCTTTTGATCGTTGTGAAATGTTGCTGTTAGCCATTTGAGTGTAACTGTCTTAAATCCTCAACAGTTACATATTCACCTTTGATCTTTTCACCCGAAATCACTTGGCATGGATTGTCTGGATCACCCAAATGATCTAATACCGTAATAGCACCACTAAAATCATCATGCTGAGTGTAGTTATTAAGTGTCACCACTGTTGGTATTTTGGCACCGAAAGAAGACAATACGCCATTGGCTGAATCTTCAAATACCAGACACTCATCTGCAGACAGACCAATTTGTTCCAAACAGTAATCAAAAATATCCGGCGCTGGTTTTTTTGCAGGTACGATATCTCCTGCCGCAATACAGTCAAACCAGTCTAATGCTTGTTCACCTAATGTACTTTTCACCAAAGCCATCACATTGGCAGGTGTTGTCGTTGTCGCAATCGCAAGTTGTATACCAGCATCACGGATTTCATCCATCAATCGTATAACACCTGGCCGCAGACCAATGGCATGCTCTTCTAACAATGCAACATAATGACGGGTCTTTATTGCATGTAAGTTAATGATTAACTCTTCAATATCCCCTCGGTATTGAAAGTCGGTATGAAAGTGAGAAAGAAAATAACGTATCCGCTCTTTGCCGCCGGTAACAGCTAATAATTCACCATATAACCCTTCATCCCAGTTCCAATCAAGACCACTTTCAGAAAATGCGCGGTTAAAGGCAATACGGTGTCCATCACGCTCTGTTTCAGCCAAAGTACCATCAACATCAAAGATTACTGCTTTTAATTGCTTCATATCTCGTTTTTCTAGTTTAGAATAAGTTAAAATAATATCAAATTTTTGCACGCTAGGGCTTATTCTGTTATAAAATTCGCCCTTAATTTCGAAAAAAGACATTTGAGGTTTACATGGGATCAACACAGATTGATGCAAAAGTCTCACCCTATAAAGAAAAAAAGGGTGAAGAATATATGAACGAAGATCAAACCAGCCACTTCAGAACTATTCTTGAAGGCTGGAGAACAGATTTGATGGAAGAAGTCGATCGCACAGTGCATCATATGCAAGATGATGCCGCTAATTTCCCAGATCCAAATGATCGTGCAACACAAGAAGAAGAATTCACACTTGAACTTCGCACTCGTGATCGTGAACGTAAACTCATCAAGAAAATCAAACAATCACTGGAAGACTTGGATAAAGGTGATTACGGCTACTGTGAATCATGTGGTACTGATATCGGTATTCGTCGCCTTGAAGCTCGTCCAACAGCTACTTTGTGTATTGACTGTAAAACATTGGATGAAATCAGAGAGAAAAATCGCGTTTAACTAACGCTTGAATTTTGTAACATCGCCCAACCAAACTCTGGGCAAAAAAAAGCCCCGATTATCGGGGCTTTTTTGTATCTATATGCAGTGAACTATTACAGTTCCTCACCATGTTTAGCTAAGTAATCAGCAACACCTGCTGCATCAGGTGTCATACCATCATCACCTTTTTGCCAACCTGCCGGACAAACTTCACCATGTTCTTCAGTGAATTGAAGTGCATCAACCAAACGTAACATTTCGTCTACTTCACGACCTAAAGGTAAGTCATTAACAACTTGATGACGAACAACGCCTTCTTTATCAATTAAGAAAGAACCACGTAAAGCAATGCTTGCTGGGTGTTTAACGCCGTATTTTTTCATGATCTTTTGATCAGTATCAGCAACTAGTGGAAAATCAATTTGACCAATACCACCTTTGTCTACAGGTGTATTACGCCATGCTAGGTGAGTAAATTGTGAATCAATTGAGACACCGATAATTTGAACGCCACGCTCTTTAAATGCTGCAACGCGGTGATGATGGGCAATGATTTCCGATGGACATACGAAAGTAAAATCTAGTGGATAAAAGAATAAAACAACATATTGACCTTTGTAGTCAGACAATGAAAAGTTTTCATTAATGCTGTTATCAGGCATCACTGCTGCTGCCGTGAATTTTGGGGCTTTTTTTGTTACTAAAACGCTCATAATTTTTCCTTAATCTTCGTTGAATATAAAGATAAAGTCACTGTTTAGATGACTTAATGAATTACTGAGTAAAACACTCTGATATGCTATCAATAAGCGTTAACATTGTCTAATAGATTGATGGTTAATTCGCTGTCTTTTTAACAAAGTTCTTAGCTCTGTATCGGCTAGGAGAGCAACTAAAAAATTGTGTGAAGCGTCGACTGAAATGGCTGAGATCATTAAAACCAACATCGTAACAAGCTTCAGAGACAGTCTTACCATTCCGTATTTTTTCAGCGGCCAACTTCAAGCGTACTTGCTGTTGATATTCTCCCGGTGAACAGGCGAGTTGTTTTTTGAACTCAACATATAATCGACTACGACTCATACATGCCTTACGACATAACAAATCGATATCAAGTGGAACAGCAATATTCTGTTCCAGTTGAAATATAGCTGCCGTTATGCCACTTGCGTCTGGTGATTGACGGCAGTAGCTTAATAACACTTCTCTACCCTGCTGCCGTAATAATTTTATTATTAATTCTGACACACCTAAGTCAACCATCATTTCTTTATCGTTATGGTTGTGAGTAAACAAAGTCACCAACCTTTCTAAGAGATTTTGCGTGTCAGAGGTGTGATGTGCATGGAGGATATGAGGTTGATACTCCCAATCATGCTTAAGTTCATCTAATAAAGTTACATCACGCATACGTTCAGAAATAGTCTCAATGCGTTGTTTGGGAATTTCAATAGTAAGGCACGTTGTTGGCTCGTTATCACTTGCATCAGGAAAATCGATTTCGACATATTCACCCGGTGGCATTACATAAGATTCATGTGGCAAAAATGTTTGTCCATGATTTTCATGCGAGTCATGCATAATCTTTCGGCCAGTCACCATCCCACAATAAAGCAGTTGATCAGCATCAAGACCCACTCTAGTTGCCTTTCTGAAAGTATCATAGATGCTTAATTCGGTCTCTGGCCCCTGAAAAGACAGCTTGTTTTCTACCAATAGTTGGCGGTTTTCACGTCTTTTTGATAGAGGAATTTGTAAATTCTGCATTATAGTTAGTACATTTTTATGTAATAGCTAATTTTGAGACTTTTCTGGACATTTAGTCAAGTTTTTGAGAATCTCAGTCAAGTATTCATTATATAGTTAAGTTTATGCTTTACCTTTCATCATCATTAATTATTAGAGAGAAAAAACTATGATCTATGCACAGCCAGGTACAGAAGGTTCGGTTGTCTCATTCAAAGAACGTTATGGCAACTATATAAATGGTGAATGGGTCGATCCTGTTAAAGGAGCATATTTCACCAACCTCACACCGGTCACAGGTGAAGGTTTTTGCGAAATACCACGTTCTACCGAAGAAGACATTAATTTAGCACTTGATGCTGCACATGCGGCAAAAGATGCTTGGGGTAAGACGTCTATAACAGAACGCTCTAACATCTTGCTCAAAATTGCTGATCGCATCGAACAGAATCTTGAACTATTAGCTGTTGCTGAAACATGGGATAACGGCAAGGCGGTACGTGAAACATTAAATGCTGACGTACCGTTATGTGTTGATCATTTCCGTTATTATGCTGGATGTATTCGAGCTCAAGAAGGCACAATGGGGGAAATTGATGAGAACACAGTTTCCTATCAATTTCATGAGCCATTAGGTGTGGTTGGACAAATCATCCCATGGAACTTTCCATTGTTAATGGCAGCTTGGAAATTAGCGCCCGCCCTAGCTACCGGTAACTGCATCGTGATGAAACCAGCCGAGCAAACACCGGTTTCCATTTTGAAATTGATGGAAGTGATTGGTGATCTATTGCCACCGGGAGTCCTCAACGTTGTTAATGGTTTTGGCCAAGAAGCGGGACAAGCACTAGCAACCAGTACTCGCATTGCTAAAATCGCCTTTACTGGCTCAACACCAGTCGGCCAGCACATATTAAAGTGTGCCGCTGACAATCTTATTCCTTCTACTGTTGAATTGGGCGGTAAATCTCCTAATATCTTTTTTGAAGACATTATGCAGCAGGAAGATGATTACATTAGTAAATGTGCTGAAGGACTGGTATTGGCATTCTTTAATCAAGGTGAAGTCTGTACCTGTCCATCTCGCGCGTTGATACAAGAAAGCATATACGATGAATTTATTTCAATCGTTATTGATCGTTCTAAAAAGATTATTCGTGGTAATCCGCTTGATACAGATGTTCAGGTCGGAGCTCAAGCATCAAAAGAACAATATGAACAAATCCTCGGTTATATTGATATTGGCAAACAGGAAGGTGCCGAATGTTTGATTGGCGGTAACATTGCTCAAGTGGGAGCTGAATTTGATAGTGGCTATTACATTGAACCAACGCTACTCAAAGGCACTAACAATATGCGGATCTTCCAGGAAGAAATTTTTGGTCCGGTAGTTGCGGTTACCACATTTAAAGATGAAGCTGAGGCACTAGCTATTGCTAATGATACTGAGTTTGGTCTCGGCTCTGGTGTATGGACACGTGATATGAACCGCGCCTATCGTATGGGACGGGGAATTCAAGCAGGTCGAGTCTGGACTAATTGTTATCATCTCTATCCTGCTCACGCTGCCTTTGGTGGTTACAAAAAATCAGGTATTGGCCGAGAAACACACAAAATGATGCTGGATCATTATCAACAAACTAAAAACTTGTTGGTCAGTTATAGTACTAGTCCACTCGGTTTTTTCTAACCGTTATAAAATAAAAAACCCTCCCTTAATCTTTTATTTTGGGAGGGTTTTTTATGACTGTACGTTTCACGTTATACTCTATTTAAAAACCATTTTCTCCAAAGGTGTTGCCTCATGGCTCAAGATAATATTGAATCCACTTTACATGAAGATCGTCATTTTCCACCCAGTACTGACTTTCTCAAAACAGCTTCTTTGTCAGCAGATAAACTCAATACTTTGTATGAACAAGCCAAAAATGATAATCAAGTATTTTGGGCCGACCAAGCACGATCAGAAATGGACTGGCAAACACCATTTACAACTACACTTGACTCATCAAATGCACCTTTCTACCGTTGGTTTCCGGATGGCAAATTAAACGTTTCATATAACTGCCTTGATCGTCAGTTAAAAGATAACGCCGATAAAACAGCTATCATTTTTGAAGGTGATCAAGGTGACGTCCAATACATAAGCTATCGCCAATTACATGCCCGTGTTTGTATTTTTGCCAATACTTTGAAAGCACAAGGCATTACCAAAGGTGACCGAGTCATTATTTATATGCCGATGATTGCTGAAGCAGTTATTGCGATGCAAGCTTGTGCTCGCATCGGTGCTATCCATTCAGTAGTATTTGGAGGTTTTTCTGCTTCATCATTGAAAGACCGGATTGAAGATACACAGGCAAAACTAGTCATTACTGCCGATGGAGGTCATCGTGGTGGTAGAATTATTGAGCTTAAATCAACAACTGATAGTGCCTTAGAAAGTGGCTGTGACAGTGTTGAGGCTGTAATAGTATTTAAACGTACCGGCCATGATATATCAATGCAATCAGGCCGAGATGTCTGGTGGTCAGATGCAGAACAAAATCAGAGCTCTGACTGCGAACCAGTTTGGGTCGAAGCAACTCATCCACTATTTTTACTCTATACCTCAGGCTCTACTGGCAAACCTAAAGGTATTCAACATTCCACTGGTGGTTATTTGCTTAATGCTATCACTACTATGCGTTGGGTATTTGATATTCAAGATTCAGATGTATTCTGGTGTACGGCCGATGTAGGTTGGATCACTGGTCATACCTATGTTGCATATGGGCCATTAGCAACAGGTGCCACTATTGTTATATTTGAAGGTGTACCAACCTATCCTGATGCTGGTCGCTTCTGGGATATGTGTGAGCGACATGCTGTAACAATATTTTATACCGCACCGACAGCGATTAGAGCGCTGATTAAACAAGGTGACGATATTCCAAATAGCTATGATCTTTCTAAACTAAGGTTATTAGGAACTGTTGGTGAACCAATTAACCCTGAAGCATGGATGTGGTATCACAATGTGATTGGTAAACAACGTTGTCCTATTGTTGATACCTGGTGGCAAACAGAAACTGGTGCCCATATGATTGCACCAATCCCAGCAGTTACTATTACCAAGCCCGGTTCTTGTACTCGAGCCTTACCAGGTATTGATGCTGCAGTAGTTAATGAGCAAGGTGAAGAAATTACTACAGCGAATCAAGGTGGCTATCTTGTTATGCGACAACCTTGGCCATCAATGATTCAAACGGTTTGGGGTGATGATCAACGCTATAAAGACACCTATTGGCCCATGTTTGATGGCAAGTATTACCTTGCGGGTGATAGTGCCCGCCGTGATGAAGAAGGATTCTTCTGGATCATGGGTCGTATTGATGATGTATTAAATGTCTCTGGCCATCGTCTAGGCACAATGGAGATTGAATCTGCCCTAGTTGCCAACCCATTGGTTGCAGAAGCCGCTGTTGTTGGCAAACCTCATGAAATTAAAGGTGAAGCGGTCTTTGCATATGTAGTATTGAAAGGTGAACGTCCAGCAGGTGGTATTGATGATGAGCTGACACAACAATTGCGTGCTTGGGTAGGCGATCAAATTGGTGCGATCGCCAAGCCAGATGACATTCGTTATGCTGATAACTTACCAAAAACACGTTCTGGCAAGATTATGCGTAGATTGTTGCGTACTATAGCCAAAGGCGAAGAAATCACCCAGGACACCTCTACCTTAGAGAATGAATCTATCCTGCCTCAACTTCAAGGTAAGGTATGATAATTTACTACAAGGTTTGAAGTTCAACTTCTAATAATGGCTAAAAAAGAAATACCACCAGATACTAGTCAACGATTAGATAAATGGTTGTGGGCTGCACGATTCTATAAAATGCGTAGTCTGGCTGTTGAAGCAATCAACGGGGGTAAGGTTCACCTTAACAACAACCGTGTTAAACCAAGTCGAACGATTAAGCCAGATGATGTTTTGACTATTTCCAAACCACCTTATGAACATGTCATAACTGTGCTAGGTTTATCAAAACAACGTCGCCCTGCCCCAGAAGCACAACAACTCTATGTTGAAAGTGAAGATAGCATTGCCAAGCGTGAGAAGTTACATCAAGAAATTAAAAACCAGCCCCTTGGTTTTAGACATGATAAAGGCCGGCCAAATAAACGTGATCGACGACATATTATAAAATTTACCCGTAAAGAGTAATCATAGTATTGAAAAAATCATTACTCAAACAAGCCGATAAAACACTACCTGAACTTAATTATGCTGTCGAATTACAACGTCTTGCAGCAGAGGTCGGTTTTGACTGGCCTGATATTCAAGGTGTCATTAGTAAAATTCATGAAGAAATTGATGAAGTCACTGCTGAAATTAACACTCCGAACAATCAAGCACGGTTATTGGATGAAATGGGAGATTTATTATTTGCATGTACCAATCTGGCTCGGCATTTAAATATTGATCCTGAACAGGCTTTACATGCTGGCAATCAAAATTTCTATCAACGCTTTTCTATGTTGGAGGACATTATTAGAGAGAATAATCAGGATATTAATAAGTACAGCCTTCAGGAGTTAGAACATATTTGGAATGAAGTGAAGAAGAAAAACATCTCATCTAAATAAGTCAAAGGACTCATTTAAAGTGGCAAAATATGCCGTCAAAAACTGACAGCTTTACAAAAACAAACAACAAAACCAGTCCTTAACCTTACTTTTTAGTAGGCAGTTATTACCTTAAATTAACGTTAATCATCTTTTGATTAACCTCATTTTACTCCATAAATTACTAATTAAAGCCTTATCCCCGGTGTTCAATATCAACGTATCTTCTTGATATTATTTGCTATTTAGACAGTAATTAATTATTAATATCCATTCAGCACGATAATCCAAATTTCTAAAGCCTATTAAATAGGACTTTTTCATCTACAGATCATATATCTACACAGACTATTTAATATTTTATTTAGTTTAAATAGGCACAGTTTGTGCTTTATTCAGATTAATTACATTTTTTGTCAAAAATAAGTCACTTAATAGAAACTACGCTGTCACAGCAGCCGTAACAATATATTTTAGGAGAAAAAGGATGAACAAACTTGCTGTGTTACATGAAGGACATAACGCATATTTAGATGAGACAATACATCAGTATTCCCAGCTAAAAACATTTAATGACACCACCCACAAAATAACGTGGTGCTTGATGAACAGTACACCTCGCCCATGTTTTACTCCAACATTATTGGATGATTTAGCAAGCTATATCAAAAACATAAAATTGGAAATGGCTCATAGCAATGGAGAGAAATATAATTACTTGGTACTTGGGTCTGACATTGATGGCATTTATAATCTAGGCGGTGATCTGGATCTTTTTTGTGAAGCCATCAAAACGGGTGATCGTGCTGGTTTATTTAGTTATGCCGTATCGTGCATCAATGTTCTTCACCAAAATATTGTCCATCTTGAATGTGACTTAACAACTATCTCGCTCGTTCAAGGTGATGCATTAGGTGGTGGTTTTGAAACTGCTCTAGCAAGTAATATTTTAATCGCTGAACGCGGAACAAAACTCGGGTTGCCTGAAGTGCTGTTTAATTTATTCCCTGGAATGGGGGCTTTCTCGCTACTTTCAAGAAAAGTCGGTACTGTTATGGCTGAAAAAATAATTTTAAGCGGCCAAATATATTCTGCTGAAGAACTCTTTGATATGGGTGTAGTTGATATTCTTGCAGAGAAAGGGGAAGCTGAGCTTGCCTTATTTCAATACATCAAAAAAGCCAAGAGATCAGCTAACAGCTATCAAGCAATTAGAAAAGTTAAAGATGTGTGTAATCAAATTAGTTATAAAGAGCTATTTGATATTGCAAAAATCTGGACAGATGCAGCATTCAATCTTACCGATAAGGACTTACGCATGATGAAACGATTAGTAGCCCGTCAAAATGCTACATCTGCCACTTAGCAATACTTTTTCTAGGTCAGGTTAGACGTGTAGCCTCAGCTACTGCGACATCTAGGGCAGCGATAGTATTATTATAGATTCGTTCAATATCGTGGCTTAGTTGGATAACTTTTTCAGAACCAATATCATAGGGTTTGTATGCTTCTCCCTGAATACATACATCTGCAAGTCTTTTGGCTCCTAGCTCAGTTGCTGAGCCCTTCAAGGCATGTAGAGATTCACGAAGTTGTAAATAATCGTTTGCCACTGAATCTTTTATTCCTGCAATATGTTTTCACCATCCAGAACAAATCCTTTAATTAGACGCTTTATAAATTCAGGATCATTATCAAGCATCACCAACTGTTCAAAAACAGCCTGATCGTACCAGACAATTTCTGAATCATTGGAGGAAATATCATCCTCTTGTTCTAAACTTGGGGCTATTGGTATTTGCTTATTGCGCTTATCTTTATCTGGTTTAGCCTGTTTCGATAAGATGGCAATCTTTTCTAGTAGGGAAAATGAATCAATTGGTTTAGTTAGAAACTCATCAACACCAATAGCAAAACTAGCTTGTTTTGCTTCAGGTGTAGCGTCAGCAGTCAGCATAATAACCGGTAAGTGTTTCTGAGTATCCATGTAACGTAATGCCTGAACTACCTCATCACCTGATAGTTCTGGCATATTTTTGTCAACAATCAACAAATCTATCTGGTCAAGATCAGTAACCAGAATATCTAATGCTTTTTCACCGTTGTCTGTAATACGAACCGTATGTCCCGCACGTTTTAGAATTCCATCTATAACTTGTTGATTCACTTTATTGTCTTCAGCTACCAAGATATTTAATGGGTTAGCCCCGTTCTGGCTTGAATAATGTTCAGATATTGACACCACATTTTCTGCATTAACGTGAATACTTTGTGCAGCGTGAATAGCATTAAATAAAATACGTTTATCAGTTAGCTCATTAATTACCGATATATAGAACTGACCAACTTCATCTGTATTCAAATTATCATCAGAAGAATTAATGAGTACCAAAGATAATTCATCTAATAATCGCTCAGCTTTAAGTATTTCTGCATATTCAACAGGTGAAAGATCACCTAAACTCAACCGGTCAACAAGGAGAATTTTGTATCCATCTGATTTTTCAATTGCCCGATTCAACATGGTCAGGCTATGTACTGGGGATTTCACTAGGTCAAATTCAACATTCCAGCTAGCTAACATAGGTGAAAGTACATCTGTAGTATCTTCTGTAGACATGACCAACAAATGATTGCCAGAAATATCTAAATTATCATGTGAAACAGTAACAAATGGAAGTTCAAACCAAAAAGTCGAGCCCTGGTGAAGTTGACTTTCAACGCCCATTTTTCCACCCATTAATTCAACTAATTCTTTTGAAATTGTTGTGCCAAGACCTGTGCCGCCACTAGTATGTTTCGTTGACACTCCTACTTGAGTAAAGTCATCAAACACATTATCCAATGAATGTTCAGCTATTCCTATTCCAGTATCTTTAACATCAAACCGAATATAGGCTTCATCATCATTGGTCATTAATTGATATACATGCAGATTAACTGATCCATGATCGGTAAATTTGATTGCATTACCTATCAAATTTATTAAAACCTGACGAATATGCTGCTTATCACCTTGCAGCAAAAAAGGAACATCTGAATCTATCGTGCATGAAACTGATAATCCCTTAGTCATTCCAATGGGTACTTGCATAGCGAGCACAGAGTTCACTAATGCATGTAAATCAAGCTGATTAGATGTTATTTCAATCTTACCAGCTTCAATTTTAGATATATCTAATACTTTTTCGATCAAGCCTAAAAGAGTACGAGCCGAACTATGCATTGTACTGACAAGTTCGCGTTGCTCTGAGTCTAGTTTAGTTTCTCTTAACAGATCTCCCATACCTATTACACCATTGAGAGGTGTTCGTAATTCATGCGACATATTGGCTAAGAACTTAGTTTTTGCTTCATTTGCTTGTTTTGCATACGCCATTGCTGCATGTAATTTTTTTAATAGAAATGAGGTATATGCTGGTATCAAAACCAACAAGAACAACAGGCTTATGGAGATAGATCCGGCATGGGATTGCCAATATTCCCCCCAAGTGATTGCTATTGAAAAACCAACAACACCAATCACTAAAGAAATATATAAATACAATAGTCCATATCGAAAGCCATTACCTAGAATTACCCAGAGATAGACCACAAATAAAAATACACTTTGTGAGCCGGCAATATGCATTACGGCTGAGAGTGTTACCAGATCAAGCAGAATACCTGACACTCGCCTACTAGGTGATGGTTTTGGATGAAGGTGAATAGCTAAAACAATTGCCAATGCACCGGCATAGTAAGACATCAGCATTATGCTGGCTACAGATGTAATTGACTGGACAAAAGTTTCGCCCTCTGCCCATGGGACGAAAAAATACAATGCTAATAAAACCCCGATTACTAACCTTATGCCAGCCTGTTCAGGTTCAGAATCACCTGTCTGTTGTGATTTTTTCTTGATCCAATCCAAACTTTTAAATTTTTCTTTCATCAATCAAATCAATCCTTTTGACTTTGTGGCCTCGTATCATCAGCATAATCAGACTGAATCTTAGTAATTTCAGTAATGCGTATACAAAAAGCTTCAACACAGCGTGGATCTAATTGTGTCCCTGCTTGTTGTTTCAGATAATTAACAGCCTCAGTGATTGTCCACGCCTCTTTATATGGCCTCACTGAGACTAATGCATCATAGACATCAGCAACAGATACAATACGAGCTATTAAAGGTATATCTGAACCTTCTAGGCCATTTGGATAACCTTTACCATCAAATCGTTCATGATGATAAAGTGCAATAACAGCACCCATTTGCATGTATTTTGACTGACTATTTGAAAGAATCCCATAGCCAATAGTGGTATGGCTTTGCATAATCTCCCACTCATCAGCATCAAACTTACCGGGTTTAAGTAATACATGGTCAGGGATACCAATTTTCCCAATATCATGCATTGGTGCTGCAGCCTCAATGTCATCACATTCCGATTTACTCAAACCTAATTGTTCAGCAATTTGTCTGGAATATTTTGCCATTCTTACAACATGATTACCGGTACCTTCATCACGATATTCTCCAGCCTTGGCTAATCGTAATAGGGTTTCTCTTTCCCTGACAACAATTTGGTGGGTAGCAATTTCAACCTGTTCTGCTAACCATTCAGCACGCTCCTGAATAACCAAATGTTGTTTATGCAATGTAAGTAGATTTCTACAACTAGTCCGACACTCGATTTGATCAATTGGGCGAGTTAGAAATGCGGTTGCACCTGCTTCAAGTGCTTCATAACGAACTTCTTTTTCACTGACTACCGTAATCATCATGATTGGTATATCTTGGCAGTGCTCTTTTTCACGTATTTTGGTTATAAAATCAATCCCATTCAGGTCAGGCATTCTATAATCAGTGATAATTAAATCTGGATGGTTTGAATCTAGCCATTGCAAAACATCTCTAGCATGCTCAAACTCTATTACTGCGATGTCATCAGCTATTTGTTGAACAATTTTACCCAGAATTGTCCTGCCAGTTGACTCATCATCAACGATAACAACTTTGCGTTTCTCATTGTCAAACTTGCTTTCTCTTTCTTCTTGCTCGAAAGATTTATAGCTTGTTTCCGGGCTAACTTTATTGTTAACACCGTTACTCAAAGAGGCCATACATCTGTACCTTACTTATATATTGTTGATATTTATCCTTACTATATAGTCGACAGCAAACGTAGGATCTTGATTAAAAGATCGAAGATATACTTAATCCATGACAGCACTAATACCTGTGCCTAATTACTTTTTACACGCAAGATGCTACTACCCATCGCTAAAAAACACAAATCATTTTTTCAATAAAATCATCTATATACACTATTGAAGTTAAATTAAAACATTAAATATAATGTGGTCTTTTTGAATAACGACGATTGTAGTGAATATCAGCCTAACTAGTATAACACTCTAAACCATTAAAAACAAGAAAGTGCTTTCCTTTGGCACGAGCAACCAAACCAATGCCGATTTGCTGTGCAATACTTAATCCCATCTCAGTAACACCTGAACGAGATAATAATAATGGTACCTGCATCTGCGCTACCTTGATAACCATTTCGGAGGTTAACCGTCCTGTGGTATAAAAGATTTTACCTTCACCCTCAACACCTTCTAACCACATCCAGCCAGAAATGGCATCAACAGCATTATGACGACCTACATCTTCAACAAAAATTTCGACCTTACCTGCGCTTGAGCACAATGCACAGCCATGAACCGCACCTGCTTTTTTATACATTTTGTTGTACTCAGTCAAGCTACCAAGTACTTGATAAATCATCTCAGCATTAAATTGATGGCACTGCATAGACAGTTCATCAAGCGAATCCATTACATGACCAAACATCGTCCCCTGTCCACAACCACTGGTCACTGTACGCTTCGATAATAGCTGATCAATATCTGGCAGTGTTTGATGTGTAGTTACGGCAACAGCATCAATGTCCCACTCAACCTGAATGGCAATCACATCTTCCAATGATTGAATCAGACCCTGATTTCGCAAATAGCCTAAGGTCAATAACTCAGGCTGGGCCCCCATTGTCATCAGAGTCACAATCTCTTTTTTATCCAGATAAATTGTGAGAGGTCTTTCACCTGTTAATGATATTTCGCGTGATTTTCCTGATTCATCAACAACAGCTGTTGAATGTAGGCTGTGAACACCTGAATCTGACATTTCAGGGCGATAGTTAGCCACCAGTCACGCTCATATGTCTAGAAAGTACTGCTTGTGCTTCAAGATTAAAATCATGCCCTTCAGGTTTGATTTCCATCGAATCAATAATTGCTTGTTTGAGCCGGTCAATGTCACCTGGATAATTACGAATAATCTCACGAAGATCAACAGAGTGTTCTTGCCCGAGACATAACAACAATCTCCCTTCAGTTGTTATGCGTACTCGGTTGCACTTATCACAGAAATTATGACTATGAGGTGAAATAAACCCTATCTTACTTTGGCTGCCAACAACTTGGTAATAACGAGAAGGTCCACCCGTG
Organism: Gammaproteobacteria bacterium; assembly: GCA_003645385.1. Classification (GTDB taxonomy): domain Bacteria; phylum Pseudomonadota; class Gammaproteobacteria; order Nitrosococcales; family Methylophagaceae. The sequence goes on from QNEY01000007.1 coordinate 18,602, forward strand.
CTGCTGACACTCGCTTGCAAATCAAAGTTGGTTTGTAATTTAGACAACACCTCATCACTGGAGCAATAACTTTCGTGCCGTTGATGACTAACTTGGCCAAGAGGCATTTCTTCAATATAAGAAATATCCAAATCACGATCAATAGCAAACTGAGCCAGATCAATAATCTCATCCTCATTACGGCCTTTCATAATAACGGCATTCAGCTTAATTCGTTTAAAACCAGCCTTCCGGCCAGCTTCAATACCCGCCAGAACTTTATTTAGGTCACCATTGCGTGTTAACTGTCGGAAACGATCAACTTTAAGTGAATCAAGGCTAATATTTATTCTATCCACCCCTGCTGACACCATCGAATCGGCATATTTACTTAATTGTGAACCATTAGTTGTTAAATTAAGCTCTTTCAGGGCCGTAGTATGCTTCAATTGACCTACTTCATTAAACAGCCAATCAACATTCCGCCGCACTAAGGGTTCACCACCGGTAATTCGAATTTTTTCGACGCCAAGTTCACAAAAAGCTCGGAGCAAATAAACTA
>QNEY01000008.1 GCA_003645385.1 Gammaproteobacteria bacterium
GGTCGTCGTGAACAAATTATGCCATTGTTCATTGCAGCTTTACGTGATCATATCTCAGCACCATAAAATGAATTTACGATACATCTTTTCCGCCATGACAGCGTTAAAAATCATCTCTAAATGCTCATGTACTAACCGTACACTGCGCTTTGTCGATAATTTCTGCCTTGTCCTGACGAAAAATATTTCTCGTAATTCTCATTTTATCTAACTACTAGGTTCTGAAATATGAGCGAAAATAAAAATAGACAAGACGAGTTTAGCTATCGTTATCCTCATAAGGTATACGGTAGTCTTCCTGGTGTACATCATGGTAAGTCGTTAGGAACGGGAGATAGTTTTGCAGGTTTTTCTGATCTGTTTGATTATCCTGATCCAAGACGTTTGGATCTACGTGCGACCATTCGTGACAATATGGCAACTGGGAAAGATAATTATCTAGTCAAACGTTATCAGCAGCGATCACCTATTACCTTATGGATGATGGCTGATTTATCACATTCTATGGCGATATCCAATGTTAATCATGATCAGCTAGCCAATTTAACGCAGCTAATTGCACATTCGGCAATTGGTCTAGGTGACCGTTTTGGTTTGGCTGGCTTTGATTCTGGTTTGCGTCATGATGTATATATGATGCCAACTAGACAACGAAGCATGCCGATGATTGCTGCAGATATGATTCGTGATGCTACACCTGCACCTGATGCAGGGGTTGATGGGTTGATTCATGCTGCAAACATGATAACGAGCAAACATGCCATTGTTTTCTTAGCTTCTGATTTTTGTTGTGATATTGATGTGGTTGATAAAGCATTAAGACAATTATCGCGTTATACCATTGTTCCTATTGTATGGAAGCATGATGATGTCAATCATTTACCTTCACATGCCGGTTGGACAGAAATGTGTGATTCAGAAACAGGTGAACGTCGGAGCATTTGGATGCGACCAAGTATTAAAAAACGTTGGAAGCAGACAATGGATGACCATTTTGAACAGTTAACGAATTGCTTTATGCGACATCGTGTTAGACCTATCTTTACTGATAGTGATGTAACCGGTGAACAGTTAACAGACTACTTTTTAGGCAGGAAATAATAATGAGGAATCGTTATACAATACTAATAATGCTGTTTCTGAGCAGTATTTTTGCCAGTGCCAGTATGGCTGATGAAACGCTAAATGCAACGGTAGATCGTGCATGGGGCTTATTACTAGGTGACGAAGTTAATGTTCGTGTTGACATCAGTTCTGTAGAGTTGGGTATCAATAAATCTAGCCTACCTCAACAGGAAAAACGTTATGGTACATGGCTATATTTGAAAACAATTGACGTAGATGTAGAAACACTCGTGTTTCACTACCAAGTTGTTAATGTACCTGTAAAAAACACGTCAATTGAAACACCAAAATTTGATGTGAAGCAGCAAGATGAGAAGTGGATTGTTATTCCATCGATCCCTTTAACGATTGGTCCTTCATTGGCTGTTGCTGGTGGGATTAGTAATCTAGAGGCAAAATCAGATATTAGTCCAACATTGATATCTACAGTTGAAGCCAAGCAACAATTAAAACTGTTTGTAATGGTTGCCATACTTTCTGGACTTGTATTAGCGTTTTGGCATTTTGGTTGGAAAACTAAGAACCGTCAACCGTTTGCACAAGCTGTTCATGATTTATCACGTCTAACATTTCATACCGTTACCCCGGATCAAGCTGCTCGTATTCTACATACAGCGTTTAATCATACTTCAGGTACGATTGTGGTTTATGGTGAGTTAGAAAAATTAATGAATCAATATCCATGGTTAATGCCATTAAAAGATGATATCGAATTGTTTTATAAACAATCAGAACTACACTTTTTTGCACGAAAAGCAGAGCAAGGCCCTGATATTAATGATGTAAGAAAGTTAGCTAAAGCGTGTCGCTCTAAGGAGATGCTAGCATGACATTATTAGGTTTACAGTGGGCATCACCCATGATGCTATTGCTGCTACCTTTACTGTTATTACCATGGTTTACCCATAACCAAGATAAGACCGTAGCATGGAGCCACTTTGTTCCGGTTGATCCTTTATCTAATCTGATTGGCTTAACATTTAAAACACTTGCCTCTGTTGTTATTGCGAGTCTGATTCTGACGCTTGCTGGTCCTTATATTCCGGAGCAGACAATTGAGCGAGTGGGTAACGGAGCTGAGGTAGTTATTTTAGTAGATCGAAGTCGTAGTATGGATGATCCCTTCTCAACACGAGGAAAAGCATTAGCAGTTAATCGTACGGTGGGTAAAGGTGATAGCAAACGTCGTCTGGCTAAAAAGTATTTGATGGAGTTTGTTGATAAGCGTCCTGATGATCGATTTGGTTTTGTATTATTTAGTGATAAAGCATTAGATCTACTGCCTTTGACTTATAACAAAGACTCAATTCGGGCAACAATTAATGCGAGTGCATTAGGTAAAGGTTTATCTGAAACGAATATCGCTAAGGCAATGATTAAAGCGGCAGAGATGTACGAGAAAGAGTCTTACCATGGCTCACGTACAGTGTTATTAGTATCTGATGGTGGACAAGAATTTTCTGCTGAAGATAAAAAGACAATTGCTGAATTATATAAACGTGAAACTTTAACGCTTTATTGGATTTACATGCGGTCTACAACAGGCTTGAGTATTGAAGAAGAAAGTGATGATGATTCTTGGAGTAAAACACCAGAGAAGAGACTTCATAAATTCTTTAAATCACTTGATATTCCTTACCGTGTATTTGATATTGAATCAGTGAAAAGCTTTTCTGAAGCAATTGATACGATTGATAAGCAGCAAGATCAGACCTTAATTGTGGAAGAGATTATTCCACGTGTGACAAAAACAGAGCCATTCTTTTGGCTTGCAATGATGACCATGTTGATATTGGTTTTAGCACAATTTTATACTGCATGGGGAGTGAGAAAAGCACATGAATAAATCATTACATATAGCACATTGGTTGTTAGTAGCCGTTGTGATTGTGAGTTTACTGGCAGCAGCTCAAGCTGGATGGTCAATAATGCAGACGAATAAGATTAATACGTTTATTGCTGATCCAACTGAGTCGGAGCAAGTTCCTAAACATTTAAAAGCTCAATTTGCTCTGGCATATTCTGAGGCAGAGAAAGGTCAGTTAATTGGAGCTTTAGAACGTTTAACTACAGTACTAGCAACAGATGATAGTGAACTTGAAGCTGCGGCATACTTTAATCGAGGTAATATTCATTTACGTGATGCACAAGCCTTGGCAGCAAGTGATACCGGACGAATTGCTTTAGTTAGCTTGGCAAAGCAAGATTATCGTACTGCATTATTAATTAACTCATCTTTGTGGGATGCTCGTTATAACTTAGAGCTAGCACTATTAATGGTACCTGAAGAGCCTGCTGAAAATAAAGTGTATACCAGAAGAAAAGGTGCAGAGAGCGTTGTGGTTAAAGCTGTTGGTTTTAGAGTAGATTTACCATGAAGCTTTCATACCAATCTCGTATAGCTGCATCAGCATTTTTAATGCTGTTAGTGATTATTTTGATCATGTCTGCTCTATGGTTTCCACGTACAGATCGTACTGTCAAAGTAATGGACTTAATGTTCGTTCTTGATATTACACAAAGTATGGATGTTGCAGACGTTGAATATAATGGCGAAACAATTACTCGCCTCGCATGGGCTAAAGAATATACCAAGCAAACATTGCAAGCATTGCCTTGTGGCTCACATGTTGGTCTTGCTGCATTTAGTGAGTCTCGAAGCTTAGTATTAATTAATCCTGTAGAAATATGTTCAAGTTACAATGATCTTTCTCAAATGTTATTTAAGATTGATGGCTCAATTGCATGGGCATTATCAAGTGAAGTATCAAAAGCGGTATTTGGTGCGATCGATCAAGCAAAATTGATGGATCCAAGTCCAGATTTAGTTTTTATTACTGATGGTCATGAAGCGCCACCTTTACATGAAACTCTTTTTCCGAAATATAAAAAGAAACTTGATGGTGTTTCAGGTGTGTTTGTTGGTGTTGGTGGCGATAATTTATTGCCTATTCCAAAACATAAATTTGATGGAACGGCAGATGGTTTTTGGAAGCAAAGTGAGGTGTTACATGAAGATGTTTATGCTTCACTTCGTAGTGAGTCAGCTGAAGTACGTGCTGCGAGACCAAGAAATGAGCATTTATCATCACAGAAACAATCTCATTTAGAAAACTTAGCAAGTATGCTGAATTTTGACTATGTGGTTTCACCAACTAAATCAAATGCAGTTATTAATGCATTAGAAAATAGAGTGAAAACACGTGATCAAGTCGTAGACTATGATTGGGCACCATGGTTTGCTTCAATTGCTTTGTTTTTATTAGTTTTACTATACTTACCATTTAGACTCATTCGAGACTAAAAATTTCAGGGTAATGACCCAAGCTACATTTCGGTGTGGTTTGGATATATACTTTTCTTCATGATGAAGATCAATATTTCCATACCAGAACAGACCTGCACGCTGATTGAAGATGGTACAGTACTGTCAGAAGTAGCCATATCGACAGCATTAAATGGTGTCGGACAACAAAAAGATAGTGGCTGTACACCATTAGGACGGCATCAGATCCGTGCTTGTATTGGCGCCAACCAACCTGAAAACACTGTTTTTGTTGCTCGTAGACCTACGGGTGAAATATACACACCTGAACTTGATTTAGAGTTTCCCGAACGGGATTGGATCCTAACTCGAATTTTATGGCTCAGTGGTTTGGAATTGGGCAAAAATCGATTGGAAAATGTTGATACAATGCAACGTTATATTTATATCCATGGTTGTCCTGACAGTTTGCCAATGGGCAAACCTTTATCACATGGGTGTATTCGTATGCATAATAAGGATTTATTAACTTTATTTGATCTGGTGAAACCAGGAACTAAAGTCTTGATCCACGAATAAGGTAAAGATTATGACCTTAGGTCCATTAATGATCGATGTGCTTGGTTTGGAACTGAGCGAACAAGAGCGTGAAATTTTGCAACATCCTTTAGTGGGTGGTGTGATTTTGTTTAGCCGTAATTATGAATCGCCACAACAAGTAGCCGCATTAACGGAAAGTATCAGAGCTTTACGTGATCCGCATCTAATCATTTCAGTCGATCACGAAGGTGGTCGTGTTCAACGTTTTAGAAAAGGATTTACCCGTTTACCACCTGTTGGAGCTTTGGGTATGCACTATATGCAGCATCCCCAACAAACATTACAACGTGCTGAAATATCAGGTTGGTTAATGGCTGCAGAACTACGTACAATCGGCGTTGATTTTAGCTTTGCGCCGGTATTAGATTTGGACTATGGCGTTAGTGAAATTATTGGTGATCGTTCTTTTCACCGTGATCCGGAAGCAGTAACAGACATTGCGAGAGCTTATATTCATGGCATGAGACGAGCATGGATGCCAGCAGTTGGTAAACATTTTCCAGGCCATGGTGCTGTTGAAGTAGATTCACATTTGGGTTTGCCGGTAGACACGCGTCATTTTGAAGACATGTGGCAAGCCGATATGCTGCCATTTAGGCAATTATGTCAAAAAGAGTTAGCGGGTATTATGCCTGCCCATATAGTCTACGAACAAAGTGATGATTTGCCAGCAGGATTTTCACCATTCTGGATCAAAGAAATTCTTCGTGACCGACTGGGTTTTCAAGGTGCAGTCCTGAGTGATGATCTTAGTATGGAAGGTGCGGTAGTTATGGGTGATAGCTTGGCACGAGCTGAAGCGGCGTTATCCGCCGGTTGTGACATGGTTTTGGTCTGTAATAATCCTGATAGTGTGATTCAGGTGATTGATGGATTGAAAGTGGCTGATGATCCTGTCAGACATATGCGGCTAATTCGACTACATGGCCGACATGCTACTAATCGTGATGATTTGCTTGCAAGTCAGGAATGGAAACAAGCAGCTAAAACTGTATTAAGTTATGCGCCAGACCCAGAATTGGAGTTAGATTTAGCATGAAAAAAACAAGCATGATATGGCTGTTAGTTGTCAGTCTGTTGATATGTATCCCTATTGTGAATGCAGGGGAAACTGCTCCTGCAGAAATGTCATCTTCAGAAACGCCACCAGTAGAAATAAAAGTACTCCCTAAAGTAGATGAGTCACTTAGTAATCCTCGTCAAACCATGAATACTTTTCTAAGTGCGATGCAGGCTGTCTCGGAAGGGAAAAAACAGCAAATTTCTACTGCCGTGTCAACATTAGCCTTAGATAATATCAATGAGCTAATTCGAAAAGATAAAGGTAAGGAGCTTGTTCAAATTTTATCTTCAGTGATTGAACGTAGTAAAAAGGTTGTATTGAGTTCAATTGATACAAACCCTAAGGTGGGGCGATATGTATTTGGCACGTATTCTCAAGGTAAAGTAGAAATTGTAAAACAGATTGATGGTCGTTGGTTGTTTAGTAAAGAAACTATATCTGATTTGCCATCCATCCTAGAAGGGCTGCTGATTGATCCTGCAAAACATGGTGCTAAAGATCCTCAAAAGTCATTACCTTTCCATATTAGATTACGCGCAAAGATGCCCGAAGTCTTAAAAGGTGGTTTTTTACTCGAATATTGGCAATGGATTGGCTTATTCATAATCATTTTTATCGCATCATTGGCAGATAAGATTGTATCTTGGAGTCTTGCTAGGAATGTAAAAAACTGGAAACAAAAATTCCATGCTTTGAAAGAGATGGATGATACAGTTTTAAGACCATTAGGTTTGATGGCTATGGCACTAATTTGGTGGCTAGGGTTGAAAAACCTCGGTTTACCCAGTTCAGCACTAGTGATTCTTTCTATCGCAGTAAAACTTTTGGTGAGTTTATCTTTCGTTTGGAGTGCATTTCGTCTAGTTGATATTTTAGATCTTGTGCTGATGAATAAGGCACGGCTAACAAGCAATAAATTTGATGATCTGTTTGTACCGATGATCAGAAAAACCTTGAAAGTATTTGTGGCTGTTATTGGTTTTATTTTTATTGCCAATAATTTAAACGTTAATGTGAGTAGTTTACTAGCAGGTTTAGGGATTGGTGGTTTAGCTTTTGCCTTTGCATCAAAAGATTTGATAGGTAACCTTTTGGGATCAGTTACAGTACTGTTAGATCGTCCTTTTAGTATTGGTGATTGGATAGTTGTTGGTGATGTGGAAGGTACAGTTGAAGATGTTGGTTTTCGAAGTACGAGAATAAGAACTTTTTATAATTCATTGATAACATTGCCGAATGGGCTTTTAACAAATACAAAGATAGATAATATGGGCGAGCGTCGTTATCGGCGAATGAAAACGATGCTTAACCTAACCTATGACACGAGTCCTGAAAAAATTGATGCGTTTTGTGAGGGAGTAAGAGCCTTGATTCGCCTACATCCCTATATGCGAAAAGATTATTATGAGGTTTATTTTAATGCCTATAACTCTGCTTCTTTAGATATATTGATCTATGTTTTTTGGGCAACACCTGATTGGAATATGGAACTACGTGAACGCCACCGTTTTTTATTGGATATATTGCGTTTATCCAAACAGTTAGGTGTTGAATTTGCATACCCCACACAGACCTTATATTTAAAACAGAACCCTGATGAAGTGGAGGCAGTAGCAGAATTGTTTAAACCAAGTATGACAGAGGCAGAATCATTTGCTGTAGGTCAAAAAGAAGCAGAAGCTATTTTTGATGTGACTTTAGGTAAAGGCGTTATCCCTGGGCCTGTGAAATTTCCATAATACTTTATGACCTCTAAATTTGTTCATTTACATCTCCACACAGATTATTCCTTGGTGGATGGTTTAGTTCGTATTAAACCATTGATAAAAGCAGTTTCCGATATGGGAATGCCTGCAATTGCAATTACAGATCAACATAATTTTTTTGGAGCCGTAAAATTTTATACTGCTGCTCAACACGCAGGTGTAAAGCCAATATTAGCGGCAGATCTCCGTTTACGTGATCCTGATGATTCTAAAAGAAGCAGTCGTTTTGTAGTGCTATGTCAGGATATAGTTGGTTATCATAATTTGTCACGATTGTTATCTCGTGCCTATATCGAAGGTCAGCATTTAGGTGTTCCGATGTTAGACCTTGATTGGTTAGAGGGTCACACTGATGGTTTGATTTGTCTTGCTGGTGGCCGTGAGGGGATATTGGGTAAAAGCCTGCTTAATGAACTGACGGCTGAGACTGAAGAGACTGTTAGTCATTGGCAGACATTATTTCCAGATAGATTGTATTTGGAATTAATTCGAACAGGCCGGGATGATGAAGAGCGTTATATTAATGCAGCTCTTGATCTAGCTGTTAAGCATGATTTACCAGTCGTTGCGACTAATGATGTTCGGTTTATAGACTCTGAGCAATTTGAAGCACATGAAGCTAAAGTGTGCATTAGTGATGGCAGGTTGCTGGATGACCCTCGTCGACCACGACATTATTCACAGCAACAGTACCTTAAAACACCATCAGAGATGGTGGCGTTATTCAGTGATATTCCTGAAGCCATTGAAAATACAGTAGAAATTGCCAAGCGATGTAATGTTGAATTAACCTTGGGAGAGCATTTCTTACCTGATTTCCCTGTACCAGAAGGAATGACAATTGGTGAGTTTTTCAGCCAAGAGTCTTATAAAGGTTTGGAAGAACGGTTCCCGGTTTTATTTCCTGATCCAGAAGAGCTTCGGCAGAATCGTGCAGAGTATGAAAGTCGTTTGCAGATAGAGTTAGATGTTATCAATGAAATGGGTTTTCCTGGCTATTTCTTGATTGTTGCTGACTTTATTCATTGGGCAAAAAATAATGAAGTGCCTGTAGGACCTGGCCGTGGTTCTGGTGCTGGCTCATTAGTGGCTTACGCATTAAAAATTACCGATATAGACCCACTGCAATACGACTTACTATTCGAACGTTTCCTTAATCCTGAACGTGTATCCCTACCTGACTTTGATATTGATTTTTGTATGGAAGGTCGAGATCGGGTAATCGAATATGTCTCACAACATTATGGGCGTGATCATGTATCACAGATCATTACTTACGGCACAATGGCTGCTAAAGCTGTATTGCGTGATGTTGGTCGAGTATTAGGCTATCCCTATGGCTTAGTAGATGGCCTAGCTAAACTGGTACCTTTTGAAATCAAGATGACGTTAACCAAGGCCTTAGAGCAAGAGCCTTTACTGAAAGAACGTTATGATAAAGAGGATGACGTTAAAACCCTAATTGATCTAGCATTACAGTTGGAAGGTTTGACTCGTAATGTAGGAAAACATGCTGGTGGTGTAGTTATCGCACCTAAAGCATTAACAGAATATACCCCGATCTATTGTGAACAGAACGGTGCTGGCCTGGTATCACAATATGATAAGGATGATGTCGAAAGTGTTGGCTTGGTTAAGTTTGACTTTTTAGGACTGAAAACACTGACGGTTATTGATTGGGCGGTTAAGAATGTAAAAGCCATATTACCACCAGATGAAGCGGCCAAAATTGATATTACGAATCTACCACTAGATGATAAAGCCAGTTATGACTTGCTAAAACGAGCTGAAACAACTGCGGTATTCCAGCTTGAGTCACGTGGTATGAAAGAGCTTATTAAACGGTTACAGCCCGATACCTTTGAAGATATTGTTGCCTTAGTAGCGTTGTTTAGGCCTGGGCCTTTGCAGTCGGGTATGGTCGATGATTTTGTTAATCGTAAACATGGTCGGGCCAAAGTGGATTACCCACATCCTGATCTCGAACCAGTTCTTAAGCCAACGTATGGGGTTATTGTTTACCAAGAACAAGTTATGCAAATTGCCCAAGTATTGGCAGGTTATAGCCTTGGTGGTGCGGATATGCTGCGCCGTGCGATGGGTAAGAAAAAAGCTGAAGAAATGGCCCAACAAAGACAGTTATTCTTGGAAGGTGCTCAAAGTAGAGATATTGATGAAAAAACTGCTGGCCCAATCTTTGATTTGATGGAGAAATTTGCTGAGTATGGTTTTAATAAATCACATTCGGCAGCCTATGCATTAGTTGCCTATCAAACAGCATGGTTAAAGGCGCATTACCCAGCAGCTTTTATGGCTGCAGTATTGTCTGCAGATATGGATAACACCGATAAGATTGTTGGCTTGATTGATGACTGTCGTGATATGAAACTGATAGTTTTACCCCCAGATGTTAATCACAGCAAAATTCAGTTTACCGTAGCTGATGATAATTCCATTCGTTATGGTATGGGTGCGATCAAGGGTGTTGGTGAAGCAGCATTAGCAGGTATTGTGGCAGAACGTGATCAAGGTAATATATTCACAAGTTTGTATGATTTTTGTCAACGTGTTGATATGAAAAAAATCAATCGCCGAGTAATGGATTCATTGGTTAAAGCTGGTGCTCTGGATTCATTAGGTGGTCACCGTGCTAGTTTGGAAGCAAGTTTAACCAAAGCTTTACAGATTGCTGAACAACATCGTGACAATCATGATAGTGGCCAAAATGATATGTTTGGCTTAATGACAGTTGATCAACAACAACATGTAGAAGAACCGTTACTTGAAGTGGCACCTTGGTCTGAAGAGCAATTACTTATTGCCGAGAAAGAAACTTTAGGATTATATTTGAGTGGACATCCAATCGATCGTTATATCGATGAACTGAGCAAATTTATTCCTAAAAAAATAAATGAATTGGATGCCCCAGAAAGTAAGGGCTATAAGCGCAATGAGATACCTGTTATTACTGCTGGATTAATTGTTGCAATCCGGACAATGAAAGGTAAAAATGGCGGTAGAATGGCATTTATTACTCTTGATGACCAAACGGCACGACTTGAGGTACGTGTTTTTTCTGAAGTGTATGAGCAATATCAATCACTTATACAACCAGATAAATTGGTCGTTATTCAAGGGAAGATTGGCCAAGATAATTTTACTGGTGGTTTAGCAGCAACGGCTGATACAGTATATGACATAGCTAGAGCACGTGAAATGTGTGGTAAAACACTATTGGTGACAATAAATCATCAGACTGAGCTATCAGATATAATTACCCCGATGCAAACAACTTTGGGTCCTTTCAGAGATGGTTTGACTGCGATTGAATTGGAATATATCAATCAGGATGCACGTGCATTAATTCGTTTGGGTGAGGATTGGAAGGTAATACCGACTGATACCTTAATAAATGATTTAAACAATTTACCAACAGTGACTGCTGTTAGAATGACGTATGGAACTTAATAATGGTGATTCAAATTGCCTGTAGATAAAGAGTTATCACAACTAGACAGTGAACAAGATATTCTTGAACCTGTGAATGTATCTGAAACGATATCTCTTGAAGACGATATTATCGATGGTAATGCAATCGAAGTAATACCCGTTAAAAGTAGTAGCGAAAAGCATGAACCTGATTTGGAACAAGAGCAGATCCAACGAAATTTAGCAGGGCGATTAGGTCTGCCATTTGTACTATTACACGACCATCAGTTCGATGAATCAGTTTTGGCCCAAGTGCCAGCTGAATTTGCAAGAAAACATAATGTTATTCCTATAAGTTATGGTCGTGGTCGCTTGTTAGTTGCCATGGCTGATCCGATGGCTTCAGATCTGTATCAATCGCTATGTTTTATCTGTGATTTAACGGTTGATATAGCAGTGGCTACTTTAGATGATGTACGGTGGGCTGTTAGGCAGTTTTATGGTCAATTAGATGATGAAGTTGCATTAGATTCTCTTAGTGTTGATAGCCTCACTCCTGATGATAATCAAGGTGCTCAGGAGCTTGAACGACTTAGTGCTGAGCAACCCATTGTTCGCTTGGTTAATAATATTGTGCGAGATGCAATTGAGCGAAAAGCATCAGATATACATATCCGACCACGGTTAAAGAATGTTGAATTGGTATACCGTCTGGATGGTGTGTTGACCACGATTCGTTATTTTAATAAGTCATTATTGCCGGCAGTAGTAAGTCGGATAAAAATTGTTGGAGGAATGGACATTGCTGAACGACGTATGCCACAGGATGGTCGGAGTTCGGTGCGTATGACAGATAACGTTGTCGATTTACGTATTTCAGTAATGCCGACTGTTGAAGGTGAAAGCGTAGTTATACGTTTACTGAATTCTCAAGCAGGATTGAAAACAATATCTGAACTTGGCTTTAGTCATCATGATGAAGAGGTTTTTCTTGATTTACTGAATAAGAGTAACGGGATTTTTTTGGTTACGGGTCCTACCGGGTCAGGTAAATCTACAACCTTGTACAGCGCATTGGGTGAAGTACAAAAGCAAAATGTAAATATTATTACAGTTGAAGATCCAGTTGAATATCATTTAGATGGTATCCAGCAAATACAAATTAATCATACTACCGGATATACTTTTGCTAGGGCATTACGAAATATTCTTCGTCATGATCCAGATGTAATACTGGTGGGAGAGATTCGTGATCAGGAAACTGGAAAAATTGCTGTAGAAAGTGCGTTAACGGGACATTTAGTGTTGAGTACACTTCATACTAATGATGCTGCAAGTGCGGTAACACGCCTATTAGAAATGGGGATTGAATCCTATCTGATAAATGGTTGTTTATTAGGTGTTTTAGCGCAGCGCTTGGCACGAAGAAATTGTCAAAACTGCCTTGAAATAGAGCCAGTAAATAGACTTATGAGGCGAGCGCTTAATATTTCACTCGATGAGGTGTTTTATTATGGTTTAGGCTGTGATAAGTGTAATCAATCAGGTATTAGTGGTCGACGTGCAGTTTATGAATTATTACCTATAACAGAAAAGATAAAAGGAATTATCAGATCAGAAGTTGCAACAGCTGAGATACGACAGGAAGCTCTTGATGCTGGTATGGTGCCATTAACAGAAAATGCATTATCAAGGGCACGAGCCAAAGATATTTCACTGGCTGAAGTTTATCGTATTCGCTTAGAATAGACGTAAATAAGAATTGAACAAATTATCAATGGGAGATTTTCAATGGATATGACGCCATATTTAAAGTTAATGGCAGAAAAAGGTGCCTCGGACTTATTTTTTTGTACGGGAACGATGCCACACCTCAAAATTGAAGGTACGCTCCGTCCCGTAGGCAATCAATCCTTTGGTCCTGGTGATGTTGAGAAGCTGGGCCATTCGATCATGAATGATGCCCAAGTAAAAGAATTTGAAAAAGAACTTGAATTAAATTTTGCCGTGCCAGTAGCTGATGTAGGGCGGTTTAGAGTGAATGTTTTCCGTCAGCGCGGTGAAATGTCTATAGTCATTCGGTTTGTTCAAACTCAAATTCCAAAAATTGAAGAGATGAACTTACCTTTATCTTTAGAAAAAATCATTATGGAAAAACGAGGCTTAATTTTGGTGGTTGGAGCGACAGGCTCTGGTAAATCTACGTCATTGGCAGCAATGATTGGACACCGCAATCGTAATTCTGGTTGTCACATTTTGACGATTGAGGACCCAATAGAATTTATCCATACACATGAGAAATCAGTTGTTCAACAACGAGAAGTGGGTTTAGACACATTATCATATGAAAATGCTCTGAAAAATGCCTTACGAGAAGCCCCTGATGTTATTTTAATTGGTGAAATAAGGGATATGGATACAATGAAGCATGCTATCAATTATTCTGAAACGGGGCACTTATGTTTGGCAACATTGCATGCTAATAATGCCAATCAGGCTTTAGATAGAATTATAAATTTCTTTCCTGAAACAGCTCATCGACAATTATTGACTGATTTGTCATTGAACTTGCGTTCTATTATTTCTCAGCGTTTATTACCCGGAGTCAATGGTAAACTTGTGCCTGCAGTAGAGGTGCTACTTAATACACCATATATTGCTGAATTAATCCTTAAAGGCAATGTTGGTGATATTAAGGATGCCATGAAAGACAGCACCGAAGACGATAGCATTACCTTTGATCAGGCACTTTTAGTACTTTATTCTCAAGGTACGATTACTTTGGAAGAAGCACTTAAAAATGCCGATTCAAAAAATGATCTTAGCCTCGCTATTCGTATGGAATCTGAGCATGATCATGACGATGACAGTGAGTTAATTTTAGGTTAAATCTTTTTAAGATTGGTAGGTGTATAATCCCTACTAAAATTTGAACGTAAGGTAGTAACGTAATGCAATTAAATTTCTTGGACTATGAACAACCCATTGCTGAATTAGAAGCTAAAATTGATGAATTACGTTACATGAGTAATGATAGTGACATTAATATCACTGAAGAAATCCAGAAATTACAAGATAAGAGTAAAGATCTGACACGCTCAATTTTTTCTTCTTTGACACCTTGGCAAATTACTCAGATGGCCCGCCATCCACAGCGGCCATATACTCTTGATTATATCCACCGTATTATTACTGATTTTGAAGAGTTAAAAGGTGATCGTGCTTATGCTGATGATGCAGCATTAGTGACTGGTATTGGTCGTTTAAATGACCGTCCAGTGGTCGTGATTGGACATCAGAAAGGCCGTGATACTAAAGAAAAAGTAGCTCGTAATTTTGGTATGCCGCGCCCTGAAGGCTATCGAAAAGCTTTGCGCGTAATGAAAATGGCAGAACGTTTTGGTTTACCAGTGGTGACTTTTATTGACACCCCTGGTGCCTATCCCGGCATTGGTGCGGAAGAACGAGGCCAAAGTGAAGCAATTGCCCGTAATTTGTTTGAAATGTCACAATTAAAAACACCTATCATTAGTACTGTTATTGGAGAAGGTGGTTCAGGTGGTGCATTAGCAGTAGGTGTAGCAGATTATTTAATGATGCTTGAATATAGTATTTACTCAGTTATTTCACCTGAAGGTTGTGCATCCATTTTATGGAAAAGTGCTGACAAGGCATCTGATGCAGCTACAACATTAGGGGTTACTTCTGATCGACTAAAAGAATTAGGTCTGGTTGATGAAGTAATTAGTGAACCATTAGGTGGTGCACATCGGGATATTGATCAAACAGTTCAGCGGGTGAGAGATTCCATTGAGGCAAAATTGACTGAACTGGAAAAATTACCAATCGATACTCTAATCGAACAGCGCCAACAACGCCTGCTTAGTTATGGTGAATTTGAAAATTAAAGTGCTTTATTGAAAATAAGGCATAGCTTTATTTAGTTATTCCAGTGTCGGATTTATACCATATTGTTGATGAAATTGTTGCCCAAAATATAGGTAAACGTATTTGGGTAGCTTTTAGTGGTGGCGTCGACTCTCATGTTTTGCTACATCTTCTGGCCACGACTAACCATCCTGATTTAACAACCATTCATGCAATCCATATTGATCATGGCTTAAGTCCTGACTCAACATCTTGGGCACAGCATTGTGCAGAAGTTGCTAAAAATTTAAACATTGTTTTTAGTTGTAAAAAAGTCGAGGTCAAAAATATTGCATCATTGGGTATGGAAGCTGCTGCAAGATCTGCAAGATATTTGGCATTACAGCAGGGTATGACAGAAAATGATGTATTGTTAACAGCTCAACATAAGAATGATCAGGCTGAAACATTATTATTACAGTTGTTGCGTGGTGCTGGACCTAAGGGTTTGTCTGCTATGGCAAAGGAGTTTCAGCTTGGTGAAACCAGCGTTGAGCGCCCTCTGTTGACTGTTCCCCAATCTACCATTTTAGCCTATGCAGAACATCATCAATTACAGTGGATCGATGATCCTAGTAATGTTGAAACTCGCTGGAATCGCAATTATATTCGCCATAATGTTTGGCCAGTAATCGAACAACGCTGGCCAGCTGCCAGTCGAACGTTGAGCCGAAGCGCAGAACACTGTGCTGAAGCTAGTGAATTGTTGGATGAATTGGCACAACAGGATCTGGCACAGTTGGGAGTCGATTGTGAAACGGGTTGTTTACCAGTTTCTAAATTACTTTCCCTATCATCTTCACGTTGTCGTAATCTTTTACGCCATTTTCTAATATGGAAACAGTTGCCTTTACCCTCAACAGCATGTTTACATCGCGTGATTGATGAGGTTTGTTTGGCGAAACCGGACAGCATGCCGATTGTAAGCTGGCAGGATGTTGAAGTTAGACGATATCAAGACCAACTATATTTCATGTCACCACTTTCAAAACATGCTACTCATCAGGTGATCACCTGCAATGGGATAAAAGAAGTAGTGTTTGCTGAGGATCAAGTTTTAACTTGGCAGAAAGCGAATGAAGGTATAGATGAAAAGCTAATAAAAGCAGGTTTAACTATTCGTTTTCGTCAAGGTGGTGAACGAATCAAGCCACAAGGTCAGAGCCACCACAAAACCCTGAAACATTTATTTCAACAGTGGGCAATTCCGCCATGGCAGCGTGACCGCATTCCTTTACTATTTGGTGGTGATGAGTTGGTGGCAGTAGTTGGTTATTGCATTAGTGACTCTGCTATTGTCAGTAAAGGGCAACAGGGATATTTTCCTATACTAAAAAATAGTAAATAGACTATATTTTCATTGAGAGAAAAGTCCAATTCTGTTAATTTGTATAGCTGATTTGAGTGCTACCATTCTGGCTGCACCGTGAAATTAGAACTCTCCGAAATATGACTAAATTTATATTTGTCACTGGTGGTGTTGTTTCGTCCTTGGGTAAAGGGATTGCTGCAGCGTCGCTAGCTGCTATTCTTGAAGCCCGTGGTTTGAAAGTTACACTGGTGAAACTTGACCCCTATATCAACGTTGACCCAGGCACAATGAGCCCATTGCAACATGGTGAAGTGTTTGTGACCGATGATGGCGCTGAAACTGATTTAGATCTTGGCCATTATGAGCGCTTTATTGATGCTAATATGACCAGTCGAAATAATCATACAACGGGTCAAATTTACGAAAATGTTATTCGTAAAGAGCGTCGCGGTGAATATTTGGGCAACACCGTTCAAGTTATTCCACATATCACTGACGAAATTAAACGCTGTATTTATGAAGGTGCTGGCGATGCTGATGTGGCCTTGATTGAAATCGGTGGCACAGTGGGTGATATTGAGTCTTTGCCTTTCTTAGAGACGATTCGCCAGATGGGAACGCTTTTAGGACGTGATCAAGCATTATTTATTCATCTAACCTTGGTTCCATATATTCCATCGGCAGGTGAAATCAAAACTAAACCAACACAACATTCAGTTAAAGAATTAAGAACTATTGGTATTCAGCCGGATATCTTATTGTGTCGTATGGATCGACCTTTACCAGAATCTGAACGTCGTAAAATATCATTATTCACCAATGTACCTGAGAAATCAGTAATTTCTGCTGTTGATGTTGATAGTATTTATAAAATTCCTATGGACCTTCATCGTCAGGGCTTAGATGAAATTGTAGTCAAACAATTGGGTTTAAATGTTAAACCTGCTGATTTGAGTCAATGGCAACAGGTTGCTGATAATATAGATAATCCACAAGGTGAAGTTAATATTGCCATGGTAGGAAAATATATGGATTTGACTGAGGCTTATAAGTCTTTGTCAGAATCATTGATTCATGCCGGTATTCATACCCGTACCAAGGTAAATGTTCATTATGTAGATTCAGAAGTTATTGAAAAACAAGGTCCTGCCACGATAGCAGGCATGGACGCGATTCTAGTGCCAGGTGGTTTTGGAGAGCGTGGTGTAGAAGGTATGATTCTGACTGCACAATATGCACGTGAACATAATGTACCTTATCTAGGAATTTGTTTAGGCATGCAAGTGGCTGTAATTGAATATGCTCGCAATAAAGCAGGGCTGACTGGCGCTTACAGTACTGAATTTGATAGTAATACACCTCATCCAATTATTGGTTTGATTACTGAGTGGCAAAAAGAAGATGGTAGTGTTGAACAGCGTGACCATGATTCTGATTTAGGTGGAACGATGCGCTTAGGTGGTTATTCATGCCAGTTAGAACAAGGTAGTTTAGCTGAAAAGATCTATGGTGCTTCAGAAGTTGTTGAACGTCATCGTCATCGTTACGAGTTTAATAATAACTATAAACAAGTCTTGGAAGAAGCAGGTTTACGTTTTTCAGGTATGTCACAAGATAAGAATTTGGTTGAGTTGATAGAAATCCCTGATCATCCATGGTTTATTGCTTGCCAAGCTCACCCTGAATTCACATCAACACCACGTCATGGTCATCCACTATTTGATGGATTTATTAATGCGGCTAAGAAAAATAAAGCAGCCAAAGAAAGTGGAGAGAAATAATGGATTTATGCGGTAAAGAAGTTGGTGGCAAACAACCATTATTTTTAATTGCAGGTACCTGTGTTGTCGAAAGTGAACAAATGACAATGGATGTGGCTGGCAAATTAAAAGAAGTGACTGACCGCTTAGGCATTCATTTTATTTACAAATCATCTTTCGACAAAGCTAATAGAACTTCTGTAAATAGCTATCGTGGTCCCGGCATTGAAAAA
>QNEY01000009.1 GCA_003645385.1 Gammaproteobacteria bacterium
AAATGAAAAGATTTTAACATTTTTCACCAGTGGTGAGCCTTTACCACTCTCACTCGCTTTTTCAGCAAATAAAGCTTTCCTTACCGCCGAAGGTCAAGTGAAATATGATGGCGGAAAAGATGATTGGATTTATCAAATGAAGGTGAAGTTGAAAGGTCCTAGCGTCCGAAAAACAGTAAGTTTATTTGAAGAAGATTTTGATTTGGAGGAGAAGTATCAGTTGACCACAACATTGAATGGTAATAACTCCAAACTTCAATTATTTGATACTGATATTTTATTAGGTAACAGCTCAGTAAAAGGTGAATTATTAGCTGAGAAATCAGCAAAAAGATGGCTTGTAACAACCAAGCTTACCTCAGACAATATCGATATTAACGATATCTTACCGACTGTGGTTGATGATGAGCATGAAAAAGCAACATCTAAGGAAGGGAAATTGTTGTCAGACAAGCCCTTTAACACCAGTTGGTTGACATACGTTGATATTGATTTTGACGTTAATTTTAACAACATCACTAATGGTGAAATACTATTGGGTGATTACATTGTTATAGCTAATTTGATGGATGGTGTATTAAGAACAAAAGTGACAGTTAGTGGTGGTTATCAAGATAAAAAATCTAATTATGACTTTGAGTTAAAGGCAATAGATAAAGCGCTTGACTTGATTTTACTAGTTGATATTAAAAACTTTGATCTTGGGACACTGCTCGCACTCACGGATTTAACTGATGGTGTGGAAGGCGAGCTAGATGTGGATGTCGAGTTTCAGGGACGTGGTAAATCTGTTTCACAAATGATAAGTCAAGGCTCGGGAATACTTCGTGTTGATGGTGGAGAAGGGCGAATATCTAGTACATTATTAAACTTATGGGGGACCGGCTTGACTTCAAGCCTGTTATTTACCGCAGCACCAAACAAAAATGTTGATACCAAGTTTAACTGTGGTGCCGCAAAGTTCGTTTTAGAAAATGGTTTTTTTGAAAGTCAAGGTATAGTACTAGATACACCAGAAACGACAATGGCGGGGCAGATTCAGATCAAACTACCGGAAGAGACACTTAAAGGTGTAGTTAAGCCTGAACCTAAAAAGACGTCAATTGTATCAATTAGGACACCTGTAACAGTGAGCGGAACAGTTCTTGAACCAAAAATTACCGTTGCGAGTGATGATGCACTGCTTACGCCATTCAATATGGTTGTAGATTTTTATGCCACACCTTTTGTATTGGTGAAGAATGTCCTCTCGTCCGACGCTGAAAATCCCTGCGAAGAAGCCTTGAGTGAAACAGGAAGAGCAGAGAAAAAAGGGGTAATAGAAGTGATAACCTCACCAATCAAAGCTTTCTTTGGAGTCTTTAAGAGTAAAGAACCAGCAACACAGTAATAAAGTTAATGTTGAGCTAGTTTTTAGCAAAAGCCAATATCAAAAAAAACCGAAGTAGCTTGCCGTGATTTAGGCAACGACATTACTCAGTTCACAGTACTAGACTTTGATCCAGATATTGACAAACAAGGCACCTAGAGCTGAGTTTAAGGTTGAATTTCAAGCAGACTAAGTCGTGATTATTTTACAGTAATTCTAAATCTAAGATGTGCTTAATTTCGGGCAACATACGGTGGACACATTCCTCTCCTTCTTTTATGGCTTCTTGTGCACGATAAAATTCGAGCAGCCCAATATGTGATAGCTTGGGTGTGAGCAAAATATCTGGAGGGTCTCCAGCCATCCGGCTTCGGGTGATTCTATCTTGAGTAATATTCACTGAACCAGCGATTGCATCGAATAGACTCGGTGGCTCTGGTCTATCATTTTGTGAAGCAGAGAATAAAGGACTTGTATATTCCATCACTAAGTCAGTGAGTTTCTGTGCAACACTGTCATCATGTCTTATCACCTCTTTAGGTTTATTG
This sequence comes from Gammaproteobacteria bacterium, assembly GCA_003645385.1. Taxonomy (GTDB): domain Bacteria; phylum Pseudomonadota; class Gammaproteobacteria; order Nitrosococcales; family Methylophagaceae. The sequence goes on from QNEY01000009.1 coordinate 1,918, forward strand.
AGGTGTTTTCCCACTATGTCACCATTTAAATTTACCGCTATAACAATGTCTGCTCCCAATGCACGACAAACTGATATAGGAACAGGATTAACAAGTCCACCATCAACAAGCCATTTGTCATTATTTCTTATGGCTGGGAAAAGTCCTGGCAGTGAAATAGAGGCCCATACTGCTTCAACTATGGGGCCTTTTGTAAACCATTCTTCCCTGCCAGATTCCAAATCTGTCGCGACAGATGCATAGAGTTTACTTAAACCTTCGATTGTTATTTGATCATTGGCAACATATTGATTTAAAAAATTGTGCAAACGGTCTTTATTTACAAAGCCATTAAGTGATGTGTTGATTTCAAGAAACTTTGCAGTTTCAAATTTTGTGAGTGAGCATGCCCATTGTTCTAGTTTTTTGAGATTATTTGATACCTGAGATGCCCCTACCAGAGCACCTATTGATGTGCCACAGACTATATCTGGGATAATGCCATGTTCAGCCAGAGCATTTATAACTCCTATATGTGACCAGCCACGAGCTGATCCACTTCCAAGAGCTAAGCCGATAGTTAATTTTTTAGTACTGTTAGTCATAATTTAAGACCTGACCAAATTTTATTTCTACCTAAGGATACTTGATTTTGTATTAAACCTTCCCCATTTCTATATCAACGACAAATAATTAGGATGGGTAAAATGCAAATCGAAAAATTAACTAGCAAGTTTCAAGAAGCATTGGGTGCAGCCCAAAGTATGGCTGTAGGGCGCGATCATCAGTTCATCGAACCAGCTCATTTGATGCTAGCTTTATTAGAGCAACAATCTGGTACAGTTAAACCGCTGTTGGCACAAAGTGGTGTCAATGTGTCGGCCTACCAATCATCTTTAGATACACAATTAAATAATCTGGCCCAAGTTGAAGGTGGTTCTGGGGATGTTCATATTTCACAAGATCTAAATCGTCTGTTTAATCAAACCGACAAGTTATCTCAACAACGCAAAGATCAATTTATTTCAAGTGAATTATTTGTGCAGGCGGTGGTGGAAGATAAAAAACAGGCAGGGGATTTATTGCGCCAACATGGTGGAAGTAAATCAGCATTAGAAGCAGTGATTGAAAAAATACGTGGGGGAGAAAAGGTGACTGACCAAAATGCTGAGGAACAGCGTCAAGCATTGGAAAAATATACGATAGATCTGACTGAGCGTGCTGAAAATGGCAAGTTGGATCCGGTGATTGGGCGTGATGATGAAATACGTCGCACGATTCAAGTATTGCAACGTCGCACTAAAAATAATCCAGTTTTAATAGGTGAGCCAGGTGTTGGTAAAACAGCTATTGCTGAGGGGTTGGCACAACGGATTATCAATGGTGAAGTACCAGAAGGTATGAAAAATAAACGCCTCTTATCACTCGATATGGGTGCCTTGATAGCGGGTGCAAAATTTCGTGGTGAGTTTGAAGAACGTCTTAAAGCTGTCTTGAAAGATCTGTCAAAACAAGAAGGTCAGATCATTCTATTTATTGATGAACTTCATACTATGGTTGGTGCTGGCAAGGCAGAAGGTGCAATGGATGCTGGAAACATGCTTAAGCCTGCATTGGCGCGGGGTGAATTACATTGTATCGGTGCAACTACATTGGATGAGTATCGCCAGTATGTAGAGAAGGATGCCGCTTTAGAACGTCGTTTCCAGAAAGTACAGGTAGGTGAACCTTCAGTAGAAGATACCATCGCGATTTTACGTGGATTGAGTGAACGTTATGAAGTGCATCATGGGGTGGATATTACTGATCCAGCCATTGTAGCCGCAGCAACTTTATCTCACCGTTATATTACTGATCGTATGTTGCCTGATAAAGCTATCGATTTGATTGATGAAGCTGCTAGTCGTATTCGAATGGAAATTGATTCTAAACCAGAGTCTCTTGATCGAATGGAACGTCGTTTAATTCAATTAAAGATTGAGCGAGTAGCGTTACAAAAAGAATCAGATGATGCGTCTAAAAAGCGTTTAGAAACATTAGAAGCCGAAATGGCAAAATTAGAACGTGAATATGCTGATTTGGAAGAAGTGTGGAAATCAGAAAAAGTAGCATTGCATGGTAGTCAACATATTAAGGAAGGTCTTGAGAAAGCACGAATGGAACTGGAGGTGGCTAATCGTAATGGTGATTTGGCAAAAATGTCAGAACTGCAATACGGCAAAATTCCAGAGTTGGAAAAACAATTGGAAATAGCAACTCAAGCTGAAACACAGGATTTCACCTTGCTCCGTAATAAAGTTGGAGAAGAAGAAATTGCTGAAGTGGTATCGAAATGGACTGGTATTCCAGTATCGAAAATGCTGGAAGGCGAACGAGATAAACTATTGAAAATGGATGAGGCTTTGCATGAGCGTGTTATTGGTCAAGATGAAGCTGTTACTGCAGTGGCAAATGCAATTCGCCGTTCACGGGCCGGTTTATCTGATCCTAATCGTCCTAATGGTTCATTCTTATTCTTGGGACCAACAGGAGTTGGTAAAACAGAACTATGTAAATCATTAGCTACCTTCTTATTTGATACTGAAGAAGCTATGGTTCGGATTGATATGTCTGAGTTCATGGAAAAGCATTCTGTTGCACGGTTAGTAGGTGCACCTCCTGGCTACGTGGGTTATGAAGAAGGTGGCTATTTGACCGAGGCAGTCCGCCGTAAACCGTATTCAGTTATATTGTTAGACGAAGTTGAGAAGGCACATCCAGATGTATTCAATATTCTATTACAAGTATTGGACGATGGTCGCTTAACTGATGGTCAGGGCCGAACAGTAGATTTTCGTAATACAGTGATTGTGATGACATCAAACCTTGGATCAAACATAATCCAAGAATTAGCAGGTGAAGAACAATATGATAAAATGAAAGCAGCAGTGATGGAGATTGTGGGTCAACATTTCAGACCTGAATTTATTAACCGTGTTGATGATGTGGTGGTCTTTCATCCTTTACAGCGTGACCAAATTCATGCAATTGCTGAAATTCAATTGCATCAATTGCATCAACGGCTAGCTGAACGTGATATGGGGTTGGAGGTTAGCGAAGCTGCATTAGACTTGATTTCTGAAGCAGGATTTGATCCGGTGTATGGTGCTAGACCTTTGAAAAGGGTTATCCAACAACAACTGGAAAATACTCTGGCTCAAGACTTATTGTCTGGTCGATTCAAGGCTGGTGACATCATAAAAGTAGGGGTTGAAGGCGATAGATTAAGTTTTAACACTTAATAAATTGCCATTTATCCTATGATAATTTGATGATTATCCAGTCCAGCCAGCGATGAGGTAATAGACGTTTAAGTGTTGCAAATAAATACGTTGGAAATGTGACATAGTAACGTACTTTAGGTCGATTGCTTTTTAGGATATGTTGTACTTTTTCTACTACAGCTTCTGGTGGTAGAGTAAAAGGTGCGGCAGGTCCTTGTTTAGTCAAACGTTGTTCCATTTTTAGGTAAGTGTCTTTATGGACACTTTGTCCTTTATCAATATTCTGCTGATATTTGGCAAAGGCATTAGCTCTGAATTGGCTGAGGATTGGACCTGGCTCAATCAAACTAATATGGATATCTGTGCCAGCAAATTCTAATCTTAATGTGTCAGCCAGACCTTCCAGTGCATATTTGCTGGCATTATAGGCCCCACGATAAGCCATAGACACAAAGCCCAGTATGGAACTGTTATAAATAATTTTGCCATAACCTTGTTGACGCATTTGAGCAAGAATATAATTGGTTAGTTCCTGAGTACCAAATACGTTGGTCTCAAATTGTTGGCGTAAAACATCACGGCTTAGATCTTCTACTGCACCTGGTTGACCGTAGGCAGCATTATTAAAGAGTGCATCAATTTGGTTATCAAAATGCTTAAGGGTGAATGCAATTGTTTGCTGAATTGATGAGCTATCGGCAAGATCAAGTAGTGTAGTTGTGATTCCGAGTTGTTGTAGTGGTATGGCATCCTGAGATTTTCTTACTGTGGCAATAACGTTATAGCCTTGTTGGTGTAACATCTGTGCTGCACAGAAACCGATACCGCTGGAGCAGCCGGTAATCAGGATATTTGATGTTGCCATAATAAAGCTCTCTGATTTAAAAGTGAATCAAAGACTCTATTGTAGATGAACAGATTCTAAATCTGTTGAGAATCATTTTGTTTTATTGACAGTGTTCATCATTGACTTCAATGCCCGGTCCATCAATGGTGTTGACTGGTCGAGGACTATAGCCTGTCCTTTTTGGAACCATCGAGCCAGTTCTGATAACGATAGCTCTGCAGCTTTCAGGCCTTGGTAGGTAACAAACAGACAGTGTCCTGTTAAGTTACTACGCCATGAGAATTTGATACGACGAGATGTGCCATCTTCAGATACTTCCAGCCAAGTACCAACTTTCAAGTTTTTGGCTCTTTCCAGTGCAGATTCTTCAGGGAGAACTATTTGATCTTCTGGTATTGGTTCAATTGATTCCTGTTCTACAATAGGAGCTATTTCAGTAATTGCCTCAATATTTTGTAATTCATCTGCAGGAAACTCATTGCCACTCAGACATTTAATATGACATTCTTGTAATGACTTAAATAGCTCGGTCATTTTATGTTGATTAAACGAGGCACCACTTAATCCAGTCCTAAGTGTCCTCAATAAGTTTGGAATCGATTCCAGTAACTGTTTACGATCACTTGCTTCTGATTTAGGAATAACACTCCAAATAAGTGTCTGCATTAGTTGAACTGCTTCATTCCATTCATTGCTATCTTTGCCTTTTTGCAATAGCTTAAGTTTTAGTACATGTTGCCAGCCATCTTCAATCAATGTGACAGCTACCGTTGGAAGAGGGGAATATTCAACGAGTGATTGATTGATAATGCTATCAACTTCATGTTGGGCCATATCCAGATCTTCTTGGCCTTGTTTAGTTTGAGCAGTTCTTTGTTCCAGTGCTTGACTGGTTTGTTCCTGATTATTGATGAATTGATCGAACTGTACACTAAGTTCATCAAAAATTTCAATGTTAGTGTCAAACTGAGTCAAAACAGTATTAACAGTCGATTCAACTTGTTTTTGGAGAGCATCTTGTGAGCTATTTTTGTCCCATCCTGTTACTGCTTTTGCCAAGTTGTTTAGCAAACGACGAGCAGGATGATTCTTTTTACTGAAAAAAGCTTTATCGGCAATAGCAACCTTGATCATTGGGATCTGTAAACGTGCCAATAGTGCTCGCATAGGGGCAGGAATAGTATTGTCTTCAAGAATAAACTCAAACAATAAATCGATGACATCTATAGTGTCATTATCGAGATGGCTGATGGCATGGTTCGAATCGGTGTCACCGGTTTGTGTTTGATTTAATGTTTGCAGTAATGATGTTCGTATTTCAGGTAGTTGGAAATTACCACTATCGGTGTAGCTAATTTGCCCACTTGTCTGTTGGATATTGGAAAGTGCTGACAAGACGGATGCAATATCAGCGGTATTAGCAGCTATCGGTTCTTGGGTATTTTGGACATATTGCCCACTTGCACCTGTGGTCTCTGCCCTATGCAATAAATGGCGTAATTCATTGAATATATCAGTCTCCACCTGATTCTGCTGATTCTGGCCAATATTGCCATCGTTACTATTGTTGTGATCGGGTGATGTGGGGGCTGTTGAATTTTGTCGGACAGAATATGATTGTGGATTTTTACGAACCTTGTAACCAGTGTTTGGCAATATACCATTACTGATGAGTTTTTCATTAAGCTGTTGGTATAGTTTCCCAAGCTCAGTAACTGCTTGTAGTTCAAACTGCTTATAGATAACCAGTTTGATGGAAATGCTCACCGGTAACGGTGAAATGACGTACTTTAGATGTTTGATGATACTGTCTGGAGACAGGGGATTATCGATTGCAATCACACTGTCAATATTTAGCATATGAGAAAAGCGATCACTGAGTTGGCCTAGTTCGTTACCAAAGTTTGCTTGTCCTTTTGAGGCAATTCTTTTGATTGCGATGTCTTCTTCAAGATCAGCATTTTGCAAAAGTGATAGTTCAGAATCTGGTTCAGATATTGATTCAAGTTTTTGGTGAGCTTGTTTAGTATGTGCTGATGACCATAATGCATCAAAATCATCAAGGATAAGTTGGGAAAATTGTTTTTTGATATCGCCTTGAACAATGCGAAGTTGTCGCATGGCAACAAAGAATTCTTCTTGTTTTTTGTTTGAATCAGCTTTATCAGCATGATCAAACAGTGTGTCATCAAGACTATCAAAGAAGCTAAAACATTTTGGTAATGAATTCACAACAAGAAGCCGGCACTCTTTTACAGCTGATTGATATGCTGAATTAAGTGTTGGCGTATGATCTTTGTGAGAACCGCCGAATGAAATGATGTTATCGTTTGCTACCATAATCTTTTCCCTGCTTGGCAAGCAATATTAAACTATTACTCTTCCCGGTAATTGATCATACTATGGCGTTATCATCAAAAATGTGACGCAGTATAAATTATGTTGTGTAAATTTAAGATGAAACAGCTCACTGTTGTAGTATTTTCCAGATAAAATAGTCAATAATAAACACCATGAATATGACTGATAAAATCTCACGCTCAGAATATGAACGTTTTAAACATTTCCTGGAACAGGCATGTGGAATCACCTTGGGTGAAGGTAAGCAGTATCTAATTGTTAGCAGGTTGACGAGATTACTACGAGAGGAAAAGATTGCCTCTTTCACGGAATTGTTGACTGCGATTGAGCGTCATAATCCTCGCCATATACGTGATGCAGTTGTTGATGCGATGACTACAAATGAGACATCGTGGTTTCGTGATAGTAGTCCGTTTGAAATATTGGAAAATGTTGTTTTCCCTGAAATTGATAAAAAAGGTAAACATCAATGCCGTATTTGGTCATCAGCATGTTCATCTGGCCAAGAACCTTATACTATCAGCATTACTTTGAGTGAATATTTAAAATCATCCCAAACACCAAATGGTGGTTTGGCAAACTCTCAAATTGTGGCAACTGATATCTCTGCTAGTATGCTGGCTGAGGCTAAACAAGCAGAATATGAAGAAGCTATTTTAGGTCGTGGTTTATCACAGCAACGTAAACAGCAGTTCTTCCAACATACTGGTGGACGATGGAAGGTAGTGGAAGAAATTAAACGAAGAGTGAGATTTAGTGAACAAAATTTACTGTTGCCCTATGCACCATTAGGTAAGTTTGACATCATATTTTGTCGAAATGTATTAATTTATTTTGCTGTAGATCGCAAGACTGATATTTTGAATCGTATGGCACAGGCACTCAATCCTGGTGGATATCTGTTCCTTGGTGCATCAGAAACTATTACAGGATATTCTGATGCCTTTGATATGGTACGTAGCCCACCATATGGTGTGTTTTATCGACTGAGAAGCTAAGTTTCGATTTGTTCGCTTTTATTATTTTGTAGCGACTGTGTGTCGATGCTAACTGCTGGCGGTGGTTCACACAATCCAAACCAGCTACCGATTGTGCGAGAAAGGCGTTTAATTAATCGCCATAACCGTGGTAAAACCCATATCATTACTAATATAAAGATGAACAGTCCAATAATAAACAACACCGGGTGATAAAGTGCAGCCCATAATCCACCAATAACTAATAAGTCTTCACTAATAGATGCAGTCCAATTAGTAACTGGTTCAGGAGAAGTATTAATTAATAAGCGAGTACCTGCTTTGGTGGCATGACTTCCAGCAGCTAAGGACCCACCTAATAAAGCTGCAGTTAAGGCAACGGCTGGTGTTACATCTCCGACGGCACTTGAAGCCAGCATGGCGCCAGCAGGGATACGGATAAAGGTATGAACTGCATCCCAGCCTGAATCTACGCCAGGTATTTTGTCAGTAAAGAATTCAACACAATACATGAATCCTGCAGCAGTCATTACCATGGGATTAGAAAGTACATCTAACTCTGTAGGTAGAGCAATATTGCCAGTTGTACCCATGTAACCAAGCATAAATATGGTTGCATAAAGGTTTATTCCACTAGCCCAAGCAGCACCCATACTGAGTGCGATGATACTGACTGCATCCATTTGTTTTGCCTCCAATTTTGTTATAGTGACAGCATTATTAACTGTCGGAACTATTGTGATGATAACCCGAACTGAGTGTCTGTCCTACCTTGAGACCTTATTGGAACCAGGTCGGTTCCATGATTATTGTCCAAATGGTTTGCAAGTTGCCGGTAGTGAACAGATAAATAATTTGGTTACAGGAGTGACAGCAAGTCAGGCATTGCTTGATGCGGCACTAGATTTTGGAGCTGATACCATATTAGTTCATCATGGTTATTTTTGGCGAGGTGAAGATCCCCGTGTGATAGGTATTAAACAGCGTCGTTTGAAACAACTATTAGTAAATGATATAAATTTAATTGCTTATCATTTACCAATCGATGCTCATGCTACTTTGGGCAATAATGCTCAATTAGCAAAACTGCTTGAATTAGAAGTTGATGGACGTATCTCTGGCACTGGTGACCCAGTGATTGCATTGTGTGGTTGTTTGGCAGAACCCAAAACTGTACCTGAATTTGCTGATCAGCTCCGACAAGCTCTAGGGCGAGAACCTTTGATCATACAAGCTCATGATCGGCCCATTAATACTATTGGTTGGTGTAGCGGTGCAGCACAGGATTATATTGAACAAGCAGCCGATCTTGGGCTTGATGCATTTTTGAGTGGGGAAATTTCTGAGCAGACAGTTCACCTGGCACGCGAATTAGGCATTAATTATTTTGCTGCCGGACATCATGCCACCGAACGTTATGGTGTAAAGGCTGTAGGTGAACATCTTGCTGAGAAATTTGATTTGGAATATCAATTTATCGATATTGATAATCCGGTTTAAGATACATGACAGATGGAAAATGTTTTCTAATGAAACAAGGTAGTTATGATTGATCTAATAGCAAGAATAAAAAACTTTTTTTTAGTCACTTTATGGCAGGACTTACCAGAGCAAACGAACGTTATTTGGCGCTGGCTGATAAATAGTTTGCGAGTGACATATATTATGATTCGCGAACTTGCGAGTGGTCAGCTCAATCTCCGAGCCATGAGTCTAGTATTTACGACATTACTCTCCTTGGTACCACTAATTGCCGTTGCATTTTCAGTTCTTAAAGCATTTGGTGTACATAATCAGATTGAACCAGCATTATTACAGATGTTGGAACCTTTGGGTCCCCAAGGAGTTGAAATTACCCACAATATCATCGGGTTTGTACAAAATGTAAAAGTGGGAGTGCTTGGGTCTTTAGGACTAGCGATATTGTTCTACACAATTATTGCTTTGATTCAGAAAATTGAAAATGCATTTAATTATGTTTGGCGGGTTAAGCAGGCAAGAACTCTGGCACGTCGGTTTACGGACTATTTAAGTGTGGTAATGATTGGGCCAGTATTGGTGTTTACCGCTTTAGGTATCACTGCAACGGTGATGACTCATTCTGTAGTACAGACACTTCAGGCGATAGAACCCTTTGGCACTCTTATCCTATTGGTAGGCAAACTATTGCCTTATTTGATGATCATTGTTGCGTTTACTTTTTTGTATAAATTTATTCCTAATACACGAGTTAAGTTAATGCCAGCTTTGGTTGGTGCTACGGTTGCTGGTGTGTTGTGGGTGACAGTAGGTAAGGTATTTGCAATTTTTGTTGCTTCATCTACGAACTATACTGCGATTTATTCAAGCTTTGCTATTTTATTCTTTTTTATGATTTGGCTTTATTTGGGTTGGCTTATTTTGTTGACCGGATCTCAAGTAGCATTTTATTTACAACATCCAGCTCTTGTTCAATTAGAAGATCGTCAGTTTGTGTTGAGTCCTCGTTTGCGTGAAAAAGAAGGATTGTGGTTGATGATGGTTATTGCTCGTCAGTTTCACAACCAACAACCAGCATTAAACGTACAGCAGTTGGAGGTTAAAACTGAGCTGAGTTCTGATAGCGTACAAGAACTATTATCTATGTTAGTAAAAGCTGGCTTGTTAGTAGAATTGGTCGGTGACAATACGTGCTATGTTCCAGGACAAGATATTGCAGAGATAAAAATCCATACCATTCTTAATAGCCTGAGATGTGCTGAGGAAGTAGATGTCATAACAGTTGATATTGCTACTGAACCCGTAATAGAACAGTTGTTTCAACGATTAGATGAGGCACAAGAAAAAGTGTTGTCTAATCTAAGTTTGCGTGATTTAGTAGTGGACCAACTTGGTAATGAGTAATAAGTTACTTATCAATAAAAATATAGTCTTAGGGGTTACAGGTAGCATTGCTGCATACAAATCTGCTGATTTAGTTCGCCGTTTGCGTGAAGCAGGAGCTGAAGTTAGAGTGGTGATGACCAAAGCTGCTTGTGAGTTTATTACACCTTTAACGTTGCAAACATTGAGTGGTCAGCCAGTAGCAATTGAACTACTAGATGCGGATCAAGAATCTGCCATGGGACATATTAAGTTAGCACGTTGGGCTGATTGGATTCTCATTGCGCCGGCGAGTGCTGATTTGATTGCCAGATTAGTCCACGGAAGGACAAATGATTTGTTATCTGCGTTATGTTTAGCAAGTGAGTCCCCACTTGCAATAGCACCAGCGATGAATAATAAAATGTGGGAGAATAAGGCAACACAAGAAAATGTGGAAATATTAACTGCTAGAGGTGTCCAGATCTTAGGTCCTGCAAGTGGTGGTCAAGCTTGTGGTGAACAAGGTGAGGGTCGATTGTTAGAGCCTACAAACATTGTTCAGGAGCTGGCAAGATTAGTGGTCCCTGGAAAATTACAAACAAAAAAAGTTGTTATTACTGCTGGGCCAACTTATGAACATCTCGATCCGGTGCGATATATTGGTAACAAAAGTTCGGGGAAAATGGGGTTTGCTGTAGCCAAGGCGGCTAGAGAAGCAGGTGCGGAGGTTATTTTAATTTCTGGGCCAGTGCACTTGACCACGCCGGCAGGAGTCCAACGCATTGATGTCGAATCTGCACAACAAATGTATGATGCAGTAATGGAATCACTAGGGTCGAGTAATATATTTATTGCCTGTGCGGCGGTGGCAGATTATCGACCAAAACAGGTTGAAGATAGTAAAATAAAGAAAAGCCAACATGATCAGTTACAATTAAATCTGACTTCTACAGTGGATATTCTGTCAGCAGTAGTGAATCAGGAAAACAAGCCATTCACGGTTGGATTTGCAGCAGAAACTGAGCGGGTAATAGACTATGCTCAGGACAAACTGCACCGGAAAAATTTAGATATGATTGCTGCTAACAAAGTTGGTAAAGGCATTGGTTTTGAGGTCGATGAAAATGCTTTGCATGTATTCTGGCCACAAGGATCACAGAAATTACCATTGGCATCAAAAACACAATTGGCACGAAATTTAATGACACTTATTATTGAGCAATATTATGCAAAAAATTCAACTCAAAATTCTTGATTCACGTTTAGGCGAGACAATTGAATTACCCGACTATGCTACAACAGGTTCTGCAGGCTTAGATTTGCGAGCATGCCTGGATGAAGATATATCATTAGCACCTGGTCAAACAGTATTGATTCCAACTGGACTGGCCATTCATATTGATGACCCTTCTCTTGCTGCAGTATTGTTACCACGTTCAGGTTTGGGCCATAAACACGGTATAGTGTTAGGAAACTTAGTCGGCTTGATTGATAGTGATTATCAAGGTCAGGTATTTGTGTCATGCTGGAACCGAAGCCAAACACCATTTGAAATAGTGATCGGTGAACGTATAGCTCAAATGGTATTTGTTCCTGTTGTTCAGGTTGGATTTGAGCAGGTAGAAGAGTTTACTAGTTCAGAGCGTGGTACAGGTGGCTTTGGACATACAGGGCGACATTGAGAAGATGAGCTGTTAAAGGAATTAGGCAATGCGTAATTTAGCAATTAAATTTGGAAGTAGTCCCATTGTGCTACTTACGCTGATAGTGAGTTGTGTCGCAGTGTTTGCCGGTTTCATCTGGCAATATCAACAAATAAATAGTCAACAACAACAACAACAGACTTTAATACATCAGCAAACTGCAAAAATGATCAGTGGTGCTGTTGCAGCGCGGGTGCAGATTTGGAACAAGCAGGTAGTAGCAATAGCTAAGTCACCGCAATTGCCAAGCATTTTAGTTGGTAATGACCCAGATTTAATTGATTCACAGCAACAAACACTGTCGCACCTGATACCTGAAGCATATAAGGTCTGTCTAATTGCAGCCGATGTTGATGAGCCGAATGCAAACGCATGCATCCCAATCACTTTTGCAACCTTGAATAGTCTCCGCCAGGCCAAAAAAGAAGGCAGTGCCGCAATGGCAGTAATGCAAATAGGATCAGATGATGCACATTTATTATTAGCCAATAAAATTACTAATAATTTGGATCAAGTTGTCGGTGTATTGGTTGTTGCGTTAAAACTAGATGTTGTGAAGGCGCTGCTATTAAATTCATATGGTTCTAATGGCTATATTGAGCTTCAACAAGGTAGTGGTAATGATGTGACAATTTTAGCTAGTCAGGGCGATGCTAAATGGAAAAAAGGCATGGCCAGTTTCCAGCAGGCTATAGGTAATAGTCACTGGCATATAGTCTATTGGTCGGGTAAACCAGTTACTGGAGCACCATTCCTACCAGTTTCATCGATTGTAGTATTGGTTATTTTCCTGATGTGGTTCTTGCGAGGGCTATGGCAACGTTATTTGATTAGGTGCGATGTAGGTACGCTAAGGGGACAATTGACAGATTTTAAAAATGGTACGTTAAAACCAAAATATCATTTGTCTTTTAATGCCTTGCAAGATGTTGTAGATGATATTCAAACTTTGGGTAGAGAAGAAGTTGCTACAACGCCAAGAAAGAAGGCAACAGCTGATCAAATTAATAAAAAATTAGAACAAAATAAAAAAGAGAACCCAGCAGAGCTTGATATGCTCGAAGAACACATAGACATAGCTTCAAGTATATTCAAAGCTTATGACATCAGAGGCATTGTTGGACAAACATTAAATGAGCAAGTAATGACGATACTTGGTCAGGCGATTGGTAGTGAAGCACAGGAACAGGGGCAGACTCGTTTGACGATTGGGCGTGATGGTCGCCAGTCTAGTCCAAAACTGACTGATGCTTTAATTGAAGGTATTTTGGCGAGTGGCTGTGGCGTGGTTAATATTGGTATGGTGCCAACGCCAGTATTGTATTTTGCTTGTCATCAGCTAGATACTCAATCTGGTGTTATGGTAACTGGAAGTCATAACCCCGCTGATTATAATGGCTTGAAAATTGTGATAGCAGGTAAATCTTTAGCAGGCGATGACATACAGGCTCTTTATAGTCGTATAGAAAAGGGTAATCTTTTTGTAGGACAAGCCAGCAAGCATGAGGTTGATGTAGTTGATGATTATATTCAGCGAATAAGAAGTGATGTGGTGTTACCTCGGTCAATAAGTGTGGTTGTTGATTGCGGAAATGGTGTCGCTGGAGTAGTGGTACCTAAATTACTGACAGCACTGGGTTGTAATGTAACAGAGCTATATTGTGATGTTGATGGTAGCTTCCCGAATCATCATCCAAATCCGAGTGATCCACAAAATTTGCATGATCTAGCGACTGTGGTTCAGCAAAATGGTGCTGAGTTAGGGCTGGCTTTTGATGGTGATGGTGATCGTATCGGTGTGGTCGATGCGAATGGTAAGCCTATCTGGCCGGACCGTTTGATGAGTTTGTTTGCACAAGATGTATTATCACGTCAGCCCGGTTCGGTTGTGATCTATGATGTGAAGAGCACTAACTTGTTGGGTGACGCAATTATGAGAGCTGGTGGTGAGGCATTGATGTGGAAATCTGGACATTCTGTAATAAAAAATAAAATGCAGGAAATGAATGCGCAGTTAGCAGGTGAGATGAGCGGACATATCTTCTTTAAAGAAAGGTGGTATGGTTTTGATGATGCTCAATACACGGCATGCCGATTACTAGAGTTATTGGCGAATGATCCTTTGGAGCGTACACCAACAGAAATATTTTCTGCGATTCCAGATCGCATCAATACACCTGAACTAGTAGTGGAAATGGCTGAAGGTGAAAGCCAGAACTTTATGCGGAAATTAACTGCTGAAGCACAGTTTTCTGGTGCAGAAATAACAACAATGGATGGTATTCGAGCTGATTATCCAAACGGCTGGGGCTTGGTTCGAGCATCAAATACTGTTCCAGGTTTAACTTTGAGATTTGAAGCGGATACTGAAGAAACTATGCAACAAATACAACAACAGTTTAAGCAGCAAATGCTAAAAATAAAACCTACATTAGAATTAACATTTTTAACGCTAGAAAAATAGAAAATTATGAGTTTAAATACAGAGCGGGCATCACATATTGCACAGGTTTTAACCGAAGCTTTACCCTATATCCAGAATTTTTCAGGAAAAACATTGGTGATCAAATATGGTGGTAATGCCATGGTTGATGAAGATCTGAAAAATAGCTTTGCTCGTGACATCGTGTTGCTAAAGGCAGTTGGAATCAATCCAATTATTATTCATGGTGGTGGCCCTCAAATTGGGGACTTATTGAATCGTATCGGTAAAGAAAGCAATTTTATCGAAGGCATGAGAGTGACTGACAGTGAGACCATGGATGTTGTGGAAATGGTGCTGGGCGGCCAAGTTAATAAAAGTATCGTAAACTTGATCAATACTCATGGTGGTAGAGCAGTGGGACTGACAGGCAAAGATGGCGGTTTAATTTGTGCTGAAAAGTTACATGTTTCACGTAATAATGATGAGCCAGCAATAAATGTACCTGAATTGATTGATTTAGGTCATGTTGGAAAAGTAAAAAGTATTGATACCAGCGTGATTGACATGTTGATTCATAGTGATTTTATACCAGTTATTGCACCTATTGGTGTTGGCGTGAATGGCGAATCATACAATATTAATGCTGATTTAGTGGCAGGAAAGATAGCGGAAGTCCTGCAAGCAGAAAAATTAATATTATTGACCAATACTGCCGGTTTATTAGATAGTGATGGTAAGTTATTGACAGGATTGAACACTAAACAGGTTAATGAATTAATTGCTGAAGGCGTAATTTATGGAGGGATGTTACCTAAAATAGGGTGTGCTTTGGATGCAGTGCAAGCAGGTGTGACAACTGCGCATATTATAGACGGGCGTGTACAACATGCTGTGTTATTAGAGATGTTTACAGATCAGGGTGTTGGAACCTTGATCCGTGGGGGCTGGCAATGAGTGAACAGGAACGGCAAACTAGGGCCGAAGTGAAACAATCACGCAAGCAAGCTATTTTGGAAGCATTAGCACTGGAATTGGAACATCATCCTGGCGAACGTATTACCACAGCCCAACTGGCGAAAGCTTTAAATGTTTCTGAGGCAGCGCTCTACAGACATTTCCCTAGTAAAGCCAGAATGTTTGAAGGCTTAATAGAGTTTGCTGAAGATACTATTTTTAGCATGATAACTAAAATCTTGGAAGATGATAAAAATGCAGTGTCACGGTGTGAGAAAATAACCACATTATTACTGGGTTTTAGTGCTAAGAATCCTGGTATTAGTAGTATTCTGATAGGGACTGCCCTGACTGGTGAAACAGAGCGACTACGCCAGCGTGTGAATCAGTTTTTTGAACGATTAGAAACACAGTTTAGACAAATTTTACGAGAGAGAGAGTTAACATTAACTGAAGCTGGTGGACGTCCTGTGAATGAAACGGCAAACTTATTGCTTACAATTGTTGAAGGTCATATGCAACAGTTTGTTCGAAGTGGTTTCCGTCAATCACCACTGAATGGCTGGGAACAGCAGTGGCAGTTATTAACTAATATTTTAAAGGTATATGCGTGATAAAAATTGCCATCATCAGTCTTAATGCCAAAGCAGAAATATTATTGTTGGCACAACACACTGAAATGAAAATTAGTCATATTGTTCCGTCAACACTCGAACAAGTGGTACAACAAGTAGCAGACCTAGCTCCAAATATTATCGTTATTGATCATGAGTTGGATAATGTCAGTGCAGATGTTTTATGTCATTTTCTGAATAAACAGTGCCCAGATGCACGAAGCATTATGTTGGTTGAAACTCAGCCAAGTTTTGAAATGTTAGAGAACTCGGGGTTTAAGGTGCGTGGTTTTCTTACTACTGAGCAACGTCCATTGTTAGCAAAAGCTATTAGAGTTGTACATGATGGGGAAGCATGGCTACCAAGGAAGTTAGTGGCTGATATGCTTAATCACTTTGCTGCGTCATTTATCAATGTCGAAGATCCTAAGTTATCAGTGGTTTAAAAAATACTACCATACTCATAAGAAGCTTAAGATGTTTAGA
>QNEY01000010.1 GCA_003645385.1 Gammaproteobacteria bacterium
TAAGAATACCAACCCCAAGTTGTACCACCACCGATTTTCCATTGGTCGCCTTTCCAAGTTTTCAATGAAGAGTCTTTACCAACTGGTTTCAACATAGACATTGTTTTCTTAGGATCAAAGCCCATTTCAGCATCAGGACCTGTGCTGTAAACGATCCATTTTTCTGCACCAGCTAAGTCATAAGCTTTAATGTAACCACGTACACCAAACTCACCACCAGAAATACCAACTAGTACTTTATCTTTAAATACGTGTGCAGCAGCTGTGCTTGTAGCACCGCGCTTAGCATCGTCACGTTTGTGTGACCATACTTTTTCACCAGTATTCATATCGATAGCTACTAAAGTAGTATCAGCTTGGTTCAAGAAGATTTTACCGTCACCATAAGCTAAACCACGGTTAACTGTGTCACAACACATGACTGGAACAGTTTCGTCGTAGTTTTGTTTTGGTTCATATTTCCACTTGATAGCGCCGTCGTTGTTCAAGTCAAGAGCAAAAACGATGTTAGGGAAAGCAGTGTGTACATACATAGTACCGTCGATAACTAGAGAGTTACCTTCGTGACCACGTAAAACACCTGTTGAGAAAGTCCAAGCCATGTTCAAATCAGCAACGTTATCTTTGTTGATTTGAGCTAGTTTGCTATAACGTTGATTGTTATAGTTACCAGCAGCAGATACCCAGTTATTTTCATTTTCTTGCATTGTACCAATTTCGTCAGCAACTACTACACCAGTAGCAGCAAGTGACATCATGGCAATTGATAATGTTTTCAGCTTCATAAAGTTTTCCTCTATTGCTTTAATAATTATGTTTACGACACGAACTTGTTCATTTCTGAACCTCATGCGTCTGCAAACCATAGTCGCACTAAAAACGATAGTCAAGCATCTTGCTAAGTTTTTTCATGAGTTTTTTCGGGAAAAACTTCCCGAACATATAACCTCATGAAAATAAAGGGCTAATAACATTACTCTTGCAACTCGGCACGATCTTTGATCCATTCTATCGCCTGCTTGATCGCTGCTAATGTGCGCTCAGATCCAATCAATTCAAGTGTTACATCCAGTGGTGGCGATATAGTATTGCCCGTAATTGCAACACGAATTGGTTGGGCAACCTTACCCATGCCTATCTCTCTGGCTACAGAGCATTCTTTAATATGATCATGGATAGCTTCTGCCTGCCAACTAGGCAATGCTGATAATCGCTGATACATATCTTGCAACACCTCAGCACTAGTTAATGTCAGATTTTTTCGTGCAGCCTTTTCATCATACTCATTAATTTCCTGATAGAAGAAACGACTATTGGCAGCCATTTCAACTAAAGTTTTAGCTCGCTCTTGTTGTAAGACAACTACTTCCGACAATTCTGGTCCTTGAGCTGGGTCGATACCCAACTGTCCCATATGCCAACTTAGATGATGGGCAATATGTTCAGGTGTACTATTTTTAATATAGTGCTGATTAAGCCATAATAATTTATCAGTGTTGAAACTTGATGCTGATTTGTTGACATCTTCAATGTCAAATAATTCAATCATCTCTTCTAGGCTGAATATTTCCTGATCACCATGTGACCAACCTAATCGCACTAAATAATTCAACAATGCTTCCGGTAAAAAACCTTCATCACGATAACTCATCACACTAACTGCACCATGACGTTTGGATAAACGAGCACCATCATCACCTAAAATCATTGGCAGATGAGCAAATACTGGTGGCTCCTCACCTAAAGCTTTAAATATATTAATTTGCCTCGGTGAATTATTGAGATGATCATCGCCTCGAATAACATGGGTCAACCCCATATCCAAGTCATCTACAACTACAGTTAGATTATATGTTGGCGTGCCATCGGGCCGAGCAATGATCAGATCATCCAATTCACTATTTTGAAATTCAACATTTCCCCTGACCACATCGTTAACAACAACACTGCCTTCGATTGGATTCTTAAAACGAATAACCGGCTGCACACCTTCTTTTGGTGCTTTTAAATGACGACAACGCCCATCATAACGTGGCTTTTGTTTGTTAGCCCGTTGTTGCTCACGCATGTCATCTAGTTCTTCTTTTGAGCAATAACAATAATAAGCATCACCTTGCTCCAACAACTGAGCAATCACTTCCTTATAACGGTCAAAGCGATGAGTCTGATAAAAAGGTCCTTCGTCATACTCCAAGCTAAGCCATGTCATGCCTTCTAATATGGCATTAACCGACTCTGCTGTTGACCGTTCGAGATCGGTGTCTTCAATTCTAAGAATGAACTGACCACCATGTTTACGAGCATATAACCACGAAAATAAAGCAGTACGAGCACCACCCACATGTAAATAACCTGTTGGGCTGGGTGCAAACCGGGTACGAATTGTCATATTTACTCTCTCAAGCTAGATATTATGTACAAATGTGCGCTATTGTACCAGCATGTGACCTATATATAAGGTATAACAATATGCACATACTTTCTTTACGTATTATTGGCTTGGTAGTTTTACTATTCATTACCAATAGCTATGGCTGTGATAATTATTCCGTCAATGAAGTGACATCAGGTATTTATTACCACCAAGGTGTTCATGAGGATGCTTCTGAAAAAAATATTGGTGCAATTGCTAATGTTGGCTTTATTATCGGTGAACGTTGCGTAGCTGTTATAGATAGCGGTGGCAGTTATCTTGAAGGTACATATCTACGACAAGCCATCAAGAAACATACCGATCTACCGATCTGCTATGTTATTAATACTCATGTTCACCCCGATCACTTATTAGGCAATGCTGCATTTAAAGATGATACCCCTGAGTATATTGGCCATGAAAAACTACCCGCAGCCCTTGCTGCTCGAGAAGATTACTTTGCACGAGTGTTTGAAGATACATTAGGTAGTGCCTATGCCGGAACTGAGTTTATTGCCCCAACAATGACGGTTCGCATCGGGCAACCAGTGACTATTGATTTAGGAAATAGACCTCTGACTTTAACTGCTTATACAACATCACACACCGATCACGATCTAACCATCTTAGATAACGACACCAACACGTTATGGACAGGTGACTTATTGTTTATGGAACGCATTCCCGTCATGGATGGTAGTATTAATGGCTGGATCGAAACTACTCAGCACTTACAATCGATGGATCTTAATTTTGTAATTCCAGGACATGGCATAGCAAGTAAAGATAAATGGCAACAAGGTCTGGCAAACCAGCTCCGCTATTTTAATGTATTACGTGATGAGATCCGCGTTATCATTGATGATTTGGGTACAATTGACCAAGCATCAAAGCAAGTAGGAATACCTGAGCAAAATAGTTGGGAACTTTTCGATCTTTATCACCGTCGTAATGTTACCGCATCATTCGTGCAACTCGAATGGGAATAATTAATACTAGAAGTAATGGAGAGACAACATGTTCAATCGTATGATAAAACTAATTATTGCCAGTATGGCCTTAAGCTTTTTCGGGACATTAGCCTATGCTGAGACACCAGCAGAGCCATTATGGCCAACCCTCAAAGTTGCCTATTTTGGTGATAAAGTCATTCGTGAAGATGCTAATGATCTATTAGTTATTGAAGCACCAAAGCGAGCTGAAGATGCTGCAATCGTGCCTATCTCCGTAAAATCATTAATTGCTCAAACGCCTGACAAATACATCAAAAATATTCATATTATAATTGATAACAACCCAGAACCTTATTCCGCTAATTTTGAACTATCACCTGACTTAGGTTTGGTTGATATTTCGACACGCATGCGAGTTGATCAATACACCTTTGTTCGTGCAATTGCTGAAATGAATGACGGTTCATTACACATGGTTTCTCGGTTTGTAAAAGCATCTGGTGGTTGTAGTGCACCAGCAGGAAAAGATGCTGCAGCTGCTTTAGCTAGATTAGGAAAAATGCAAATTCGTATGCGTAAACCAACCGTAGGCGAACCAGTTCAGGCTCAAGTCATCGTTAGTCATCCTAACTACAATGGCTTACAATTTGATCAAAAATCACGCCTGTATATTGAAGCTCATTACGTTAAAAATATTACTATCAGTTATAACGATGAACAATTAATTACTGTTGATACTGGTATTTCAGTAAGTGAAGATCCAAGCATCCGTTTCACATTTACACCGGTAGAATCTGGTGTTTTAAAAGCAGAAGTAACAGACAGTAAAGGACAGAATTTCACTCACCAAAAAGAAGTTTAATAACGACACGGTTATTAAACCAATAAAAAAGGCCGCATACCGCGGCCTTTTTTATATGCTAAATGTCCCGTCATGAAATAAGTCCTAAATGTGTCAACTTATTTCAGGACGGGACAAAGTTAAATCTTATCTTCTGATACGGCAACTTTCATAAGCAGCTACATGAGTTTGCTGGAATAGTTTAATGCCATCCGTTACATCAGTATCATCTCTAAACATACCACCTCGATCACCGGGTAAATTACGGAATCGAAAACCCGCATTTGCATCTTCAAATTGGGTTTGAGTAAAGACTTCTGCTAATTTATCGACAACACATGAACATTTATGTGTTGCTTCATAAATATTCATTTTCCCTTCATTTACTTTAATACAATCCTGCACATAATGTACACGTGTGACGGTAGAAAAGTCATTGGCAATCCCAAGACCTGGAAGCACAACCAATCCAGCTGCTAATAGTGACATACTGGCTTTTTTCATCAAGTTACTCCTACATTTATTCTTAATTGCAATATCAAAAGACTCGTGTGTTAGGCGAATAGTTCCTGTAGCTTAGTCACACAAAGTTTGCATCATACCTGACTTTCTCAATTCATGTGTCCTAGCCTAAATTTAGAATAAATGCTTTTTCTTTGCCTCTACGAGATAAGTTCAGGTAAACTCCGATGCTTACTTATGCATCACTATATAACTATATGGGCAGGAGAAACCCAATGAAAAAACTGCTACTTCACCTAGACACCGATCCAGTACCGAGCACATTTGACCAAGCTGTTGTTTATGACGCGGGGGTTGATAATGTTATTGCCTACGGTGGTGCAACACGTGACAATGTAACAGCTCATGTACATGGGATGATTTTCACTCGTGGTGGTAAGAATCTAAAAAATAGTGCTATTTTTATCGGTGGCTCAAATGTACCTGCCAGCGAACTTGTTGGTCGTGCAGTTAAAAAGGCTTTCTTTGGTCCCGTCCGTGTTTCTGTAATGCTTGACCCTAATGGCTCCAACACAACGGCAGCAGCGATTGCCCGTAAAGTCATGACTAATTATGACGTCAAAGATAAAAAAGTCGTGATCTTAGGCGCTGGACCAGTTGGTCAACGTGCAGCGTTATACTTTTTGCAAGAGGGTGCAGCCCAAGTAATTATCACTTCTCGTAGTCTGGAAAGAACAAAAGTTATTACAGACCAAATGAAAGAAGCCTATGGTGTTGATGTTATTCCAGCCGAAACTCGCAGTGACGAATCCGTTAAAAAATTATTAATAGATGCTCATGTTGCTATTGCTAGTGGTCCAGCCGGTGTATGTGTTTGTCCAAAAGCTGCATGGTCTGCAAGCAAAACATTAGAGATAATAGCAGATGTAAATGCTGTTCCACCTATGGGCGTTGAAGGTCTGGAAGTAATGGATAATGGAACTGAAAAAGAAGGCGTACGTTTTTATGGTGCCATTGCTATTGGCAACTTTAAAATGAAAGTTCACCGTGGTGCAGTCTCATCATTATTTGACAGCAATGATCAATTTCTTGATGAAACAACCATTTATGATATTGCTTGTAACATTCCTACTGAATAGTGATAACACCAAAACAGGGGAGCACTGATTCGAGCTGTAAAGTTCGGGTAAGCGCCCCTGCTCGCCTCCATTTAGGATTTCTCGATCTTAACGGTGAATCTGGTAGAAAATTTGGCAGTATTGGACTGGCAATAGACACCTACCACACTGTAGTCGAAGCACAACTTGCGACTACAAACTCAATTAAAGGTATTGCTCATTCCCCAGAATTACATCAAAAAGTTTTAGCTATAATCGATACCTTTTATAACACTTTAGCTAAACATATTCCCCTCAATGAACAAGTTGTTCAACTTTCTTTAATTAAGCTCATTCCAGAACATACCGGTTTGGGTTCAGGCACTCAACTAGCCCTCACTATTGGTGCAGCTTTATGCCAATTGCATCAGATCCCTGCGAACACTCTTGAGATTGCAGATCAATTAGGTCGAGGTTCACGCTCCGGTATTGGCATAGCAACATTTGATCATGGCGGATTCATTATTGATGGTGGTTTAAGTAATACTTCGTCTGTCCCTCCATTATTGACACACTATGATTTCCCAGAAAACTGGCGCATAGTTACTATCATGGATAATGACCATCAGGGTGTTCATGGCACTCAAGAAATCACCGCGTTCAAGAATCTACCTTCTTTTCCATTAAATAATTCTCAAGCAATATGTCACCTGACATTAATGAAATTGCTGCCCGCATTGGTCGAACAAAAGATTGAACCATTCGGTCATGCCATCACCAAAATTCAATCACTGATTGGTGATCACTTCGCACCTGCCCAAGGGGGACGCTATACCAGCCAACATGTTGCAAAATTATTAAACTACGCACAAAGTATAGGTCACACTGGTATTGCCCAAAGTTCATGGGGGCCAACAGGATGCATATTTGTGGCGAGTGACCAGATAGCACAACAATTAATCAGTGAGCTTAAACAATATACTGAACAGCACATTGAAGCCCCATCTGAGCTCACACTTTCAGTCGCACAAGCAAATAGTAGTGGAGCAAAGATTGAAATAGTGACCACATAACGATTATCATTACCTCTCTCAATGATAAGAAATAGAACTCAAAGGAAAATCTAACCATGGCTAAACGTCCAATTTTTCACATGATCAACCCAATGAAACATAACAGCCCATTTGATATCAATATGGCTGTTGATGCTGGTTATGATGTTGTTATCCCTTATGAAAATGTCAAACTGGAAGAGGTGGCAGGATTAACACAGGATGCTATCTTCTCACGAGGTCCAGCAGGCGTTAAAAAAACTGGTTTGTTTATTGGTGGTCGTGATATCGGCTTGGCTATGGACATGCTGGATGCTGCAAAAAAAGCGATGGTACCTCCTTTCGAGGTTTCTGTTTTTGCAGATCCAAGTGGTGCATTTACGACTGCTGCGGCATTAGTTGCAAGTGTAGAAAGTGAATTGAAGAAAAATTTCAATCAAGGATTAGAGGGTACACGTGCAATTGTATTTGGGGGAACCGGTCCTGTTGGTTTGGCAACAGCAGTTATCGCAGCAGAACACGGCGCAGAAACAACTATCGTTGATCACTTCTCCATTGATACAGCCTTAGAATATGCTGCTGAAGCCAAACGTCGTTATGGCGTTGATTTGCATGCAACCACTGCAGCATCTGATGCTGATAAGGCACGCTTATTATCAAATGCTGATCTTGTTTTTTGTACTGCTAAAGCTGGTATTCAAGTATTAGATGCTTCAGTGTTAGCAGATGCTAAGAAATTAAAAGTAGCGGGTGATGTTAACGCTGTTCCTCCACTAGGCATTGAAGGTGTTGGCATAATGGACTTTGGTGAGCCCTTAGTTCATGCAACGAATTCTAACGGTGCTGTTGGTATTGGTGCACTTGCTGTTGGTAACGTTAAATATCAACTACAGCAAGCATTATTGACTGAAACCTTAGACGCTGAAAAACCTGTTTATCTGGATTTCCGTAACGCTTTTAATGGTGCACGTAAACTTGTTTAAATAGAACTGTCATCTCACATGCAAAATCAGCACAATAATCCTGTACTGATATTTGCACAAAGTGGTCGATTTTTAGCTCAATCAGCCGCCCAAGCTGGTCTTCCGGTTTGGGTGGCTGATTATTTTGGCGACCAAGATACCTTATCTATTGCAAAACGATGGCATCAATTGCCAGTACTTTCTGAGCTGAATGATGATAGTATTTTAAATGTTTTTTCCGAGCTTACTAATGGTGAAAAGTGTAGCTTGATTTGTGGCAATGGCATTGAATACTGTTACGCCCTCTTGGAGCAACTTCCTGATAACATCCAACTTGTGGGCAATACTGCTCACACTATTAACACCATCAAAAAACCAACTTTATTCTTTGGCTTATTAGATCAACTCAACATAGCCTATCCAGAAACACAGTTTGAACACCCTGGTGATAATAAAATCTGGCTGACTAAATCAGCTTCTGGCCTAGGTGGCGGCCATATCCATTATCTCGATCAGCAGGCCAATTTAACTGGTTATTATTTCCAACGCTTCATTCGTGGCGCCAGTGGATCTGGTTTATTTTTAGCCAATGGGAAACAAGCCCAGCTTATAAGCATTAATAAACAGAATTGTACCGCTAGTAAACAGTCGCCTTTTCTTCTGAGTAGTGTTGAAACACCTTGGAGCATTTCTGATAGGCACATACATCAACTCGAACAAATAATAATAAAACTAACCCCTGCAACGGGATTAGTCGGTTTAAATAGTCTCGATTTCATTATCTCTGAACAGAATGAATTGCTAGTACTTGAAATAAATCCTCGACCTAGTTCATCAGCAGAACTGATTGACCTGAATAGTCCTTTATTTCAACATCATGTTGATGCCTGTCGTGGTATTTTACCCAATGAACCCATTATTCGATCTGCAAGCAAAACTTCCTTGCGGTATCTTTATGCAAATGCAGATTGGATTATTCCAGCTGATATAATCTGGCCATCAGAATGTCATGACCTACCTGCAATGAATACCCTTATAAAGAAACAGGAACCAATATGTACGTCAATAGTCCAAGCAAGCAGTGGGCAAGACGTCAATTACTTACACCAAGATATTGAAAATAGAGTTGCTAATCAATTACAAAAACTTGAAAAATAGTCTCTCCATGCCCATATTTGTTTGGGTATTACATCAGGAAAATCAACAATGAAACGAATCGCTCTTTTTCTAGCAACAAACATCGCTATTCTTGCAGTATTAAGTATTACCATGCGTTTATTCGGTTTTGAAAACTTGCTTGATCAGCAAGGTATTGACCTAAATATGAATGCCCTACTCGTTTATGCCGCAGTTATTGGGTTTAGTGGCTCTTTCATTTCACTTGCAATATCAAAATGGTCTGCCAAGCGTATGACTGGTGCTCAGGTTATCGACACACCAAATAATGATACTGAACGTTGGCTAGTTTCGACTGTTAAAAGACAAGCTGAACAAGCTGGTATTAATATGCCTGAAGTTGCAGTTTATAATGCCCCTGCTCCCAATGCATTTGCTACAGGTATGAACAAAAATAATGCTTTAGTTGCCGTTAGCACTGGGTTGTTACAATCCATGACTCAAGATGAAGTTGAAGCAGTACTCGCCCATGAAATCAGTCATGTTGCAAATGGTGATATGGTGACTATGGCTCTGATACAAGGCGTGATAAATACTTTTGTTATCGTACTATCTCGTGTCATCGGGCACCTTATAGATCGTACTGTATTTAAAACTCAGCAAGGACATGGCCCTGCATTTTGGATTACATCGATCATTGCACAAGTTATTTTAGGCTTTCTGGCCAACATTATTGTGATGTGGTTTAGTCGTCGGCGGGAATACCGCGCTGATGCCGGTGCTGCCAACCTTGTTGGTCCCAATAAGATGATTGCCGCTTTACGACGTCTAGGTGGAAGTACACAAGAAGCATTGCCCGATCAACTTAATGCTCTGGGTATTTCAGGCCGTGGTGGTGTAAGTGAATTATTTATGACTCACCCTCGAATTGAAGATCGCATTCAGGCTTTACAACAACAATAAAAACTAGGCTCCTGCAAGGTTAAATGCCCTGCTGGTTTTCGACTATAAGTCGTCATCCTCAAAGTTATAATCAAGATTCTCAGAGGGCTCATGAATATAATAACCCTGAGCGTAATCAACACCTAAGCGCCATAATAAAGCCAAACTATTGGCATCTGACACAAACTCAGCAATACTGCGTTTTTCTGCTTGTTTTGTCATTTCTATAATAGCTTTTACTGCTGCCTGATTTTCAGAATCTTTTGCCATATTTTCGACAAAAGTGCCGTTAATCTTCAGATAATCCACATCCAACTGACTTAAACTATGTGAGAAATCCAAGCCTGATCCAAAGTGCTCTAGACCAAATTCACAACCCACACTTTTCAGTTTTGAAATAGTTGCTTTTGCATCTTCCAGATTTTCTAATGCTGCTGTCTCGCTAATCTCGAAAACTAAAGCAGCACCATCCAAATCATGACTATTTAACAATTTACACAACCAGTCAACGAACTCAGGCTTGTGCAAAGTTTGTTTAGATAACCTGATGAAAAATCGTGTTTTTGGATACTTTTTCCTATGTTCCGCCAAACTCGTTAAGGCATGGTTTATCACCCATTGATCAATATCTGCCATTAATTCAGACTGTTCGATATAGTGAATAAACTTGTCAGGCGTGATGAGAGTGTCACCCTCATCTTTTAATCGAACCAAGACATCGTAAAGTTCTTGCTCTTCTCCATGCAAACTAACGATAGGCTGGTAATGCATACACAAACCTTCATTCTGGATTGCTTTTTGTATACGATCTTGCCACATTGATGACTCATCTTCTCCAGACGCATCTTGTTCTGACTGGCTAATCGGATGACGAACTACACGGTTACCACCCTCTTTTTGTGCCTGTGAACATGCTTTATCTGCATTATCCAATACTAGATCTGCTGATGACACACTTTCTGTAATCCGACAAATTCCGATACTACAATGTAGATCTATCGACTTGCCATTTGTTTTAGAGACATAATTATCAATGACTCCTCTAAATATTTCAGCTCGTTGCTCTACGTGTTTATCATCATCATTTGAGACAATAACGGTATAGACTTGATCGGAGTAACGGGATAGTGATTCCCCTTCAATTAATTCCTTCTGTAATAAATTAGCAACATCTTGCAGCATCGCATCACAAGCACCCAATCCGCCAACAGATTCTTTAATTGCTTGGAAATCATCTATTTTGATATACAATAATTCGGAGTCAGTCTCATCCTTGACAGCTTTATCAACAGCATTTTCAAGCTCATCCAAGAAGTGCTCACGATTATAAAGACCCGTTACCAAGTCCTCTTCAAGAACCAACTCCTGCGTTGCCATCAAAGCTGTAGCTGTTTGCTGCTCATCACGGATAATAACTTGAGTACAGTCCTCACCCTCTACTTCTGTATGGCTGAATTCTATCTTGGCAGTAAATTCAGTACCATCCTCGCGTAGACATTGCACCGTCACTGTTTGCGGTTTAGTGTCTGATTGTTCGGAAAACTGTCGGAAAATAGATTTAAATTTTGCATGGTCATCAACCATAATCATGTCAAGCATGGGTAAGCCGTCAATATCCTCTGCTTCCTCATAGCCAAATAATGTCAAATAAGCATTGTTGACATAAATATGCATACCTTCATGCATATATGCGACGGCATCACGCGAACTTTCCAGTAATAATCGAGAACGTTTTTCACTCTCTCGTAATGCACGTTCATTACGTCGACTCAATCGTCGCATAAACAAATTCTGTAACTCGCGTTCTACTGCAAACTGTAGATGCTTGTTGCTGCCAAACTCAATAACATCTTGCGGACCAGTTGCAAATAAACCTTCGATACTCTCTTGGTCTGATGCCAATACTATACAAGGAATATCTCTGCCTAATCGCTGTATCAAAGTAAGTAATTCGCGTGGAGGGATAGTTGCTACTGAATCGCGGCAAATGACCAAATCCCAGGATTGACTGGTAAGTACTTGCTCTATTTCTGCCAAAGCATCATATCTTGACGCTCTAACTGCATGGCCGGCACCTCTGAGAGTGTTGGTGATGATATCCGCATCAGTGAGCGAATCATCAACCAACAATAGCCGTAAAATTCCTTCTGCTCTAGCCACGTTTCTTAACCTCTCTCACTGATGTTGTTGTGGGTCGCTTACCCTCTAGGCGAGTCATTTGCGCTGCCATCCACTGATAAACTTGTTCATTTACATCTGCTGCAGTTTTGTGTTGTGTTGCTATCTTAGCGCCAATGACCAATTTAATCACGCCTGGATATTTAACAAAGCCATGCTTTGGCCAAAATTTTCCTGCATCATGGGCAACAGGTATAACTGGGTAACCTGTTTCAACTGCAAGCCTAGCACCACCCAGACCAAAACGACCTATTTTACCACTTGGTATACGAGTACCCTCAGGAAATACTACAACCCAAGCACCCGTTGATAAACGGTCTCTCCCTTGTTCAACAACCTGATTCAGCGCCTTTCTTCCCGAACCTCGATCAATTGCAATCGGTTTTAACGCTGCTAAACCCCAACCAAAAAAAGGAAGCCACAATAGTTCGCGCTTTAAAACCCATACTTGTCTTGGAAAAACAGCTTGTAATACCAAGGTTTCCCATGAAGACTGATGTTTACACAAAATAACACAAGGTTCATCAGAAATATTTTCCTTTCCTTCAACTTCGTAACGAATCCCGCAAATTTTTTCCAACAACCACAGGTTCAAAACAGCCCACTGACTGATCACCTTATAACGCCATTTAAATGGTAGCGGCCACACTAATACAGCCAACAATGAAAATAGTATTATTGTGACAATATGAAATCCAACGAAAATTAGTGAGCGGGCAAACAACATTAATCTTTTGACTCCAATAATGCTGTGACCACTGCTGATAGGTCATCAAAGACAGCGACGCCTTCAGGAATACCTTCCGCCAAGGTCTTTTCGCCCTTACCTGTTTTTACCAAAATGGGTGTTGCCCCTGCAGTCTGGGCAGCTTGAATATCTCGTAATGAGTCTCCGATGGCACACACCTTATCTAGTTTAATTCGCAATCGATTCGCTAACTCAGCAAAGGCACCGTCTAATGGTTTTCGACACGTACAATTATCATCAGGTCCATGTGGACAATATAATATTGCTTCCAGCTTGCCGCCTACCTGAGCTAACATGCGGTGCATTTTTCTATGAATACGGCTTAGAGTGTCTATATCCAATAATCCACGTGCAATACCAGATTGATTCGTGATCACAACGACTCTATATCCAGCATGATTTAATCTCGCAATAGACTCTAAGCTACCTTCAATTGGCTCCCACTCTGCGGGCGACTTAATAAAGTCATCCGAATCATGGTTTATAACACCATCTCGATCCAGAATTATCAGCGACATAAATTGCTTCCTTTATTCCTGTAGATAGGAAATATCTGCAACCCCTACAAATAAGGCTCGTGTCTGATTCAATAAAGCCAAACGATTGTGACGTACCGCAAGATCATCGGCCATCACCATCACTTGATCAAAAAATCCATCCACACTTTCCCGCATATCAGCCAATGTCCGTAACACACCGGCATAATCAGCTTGCGCCATCAGCGGTTTAACCTCATCAGAAACAGTTTTCAATTTGCTTGCCAATGCCTGTTCAGCAGGTTCATTCAATAAGCTGTCATCAATAGTTCCTACCTCACCTTCAGCATCATTCTTACGCAAGATATTACCAATACGTTTGTTACCTGCAGCTAAGGCTTCCGCCTGTTCTAATTGACGAAATTCAGCTACTGCATCTAATCTTTTCATGAAATCTAGCGGTTTGGTTGGCTGTACAGCTAATACAGATTCAAACTCATCTGCTTTGAAACCTTGGTCTAAAGCATAACCTCGCAAGCGGTCAAAGAAATATGTCTTAACCTGTTTGGTGACATCATCTTCACTAAGCAAATCATCAAAACCTTGCTGTGCCTGTTGCAGTAATAACGCTAAATCAATATCCAGCTTATTCTCAATCACTATCCTTAACACACCTAAGGCGGCACGTCTTAATGCAAACGGATCTTTTACCCCTGTTGGTGGTTGTCCTATACCAAATAAACCTACAAGTGTATCGATCTTCTCAGCCAAACTCACTGCTTGACCTGTTTTTGTCTGAGGTAATGCATCGCCAGAAAAACGTGGCAAATATTGCTCATCTAATGCTTCGGAGACTTCATCATGCTCACCATCTAGGCGCGCATAATAACGCCCCATAATACCTTGTAAGTCAGGAAACTCACCGACCATTTCTGTTACCAAATCACATTTTGCTAACAAAGCAGCACGTTCAGCCAATTTTTTATCACCACCGATTTCAGCTACAATCACTGCAGCTAATCGTGCAACACGTGCTGATTTATCAAAAACCGAGCCTAATTTATTTTGGAAAACAATTGTCTTCAGTTTATCCTGCCGTTCAGCTAGTGGCTGTTTACGATCTGTTTCCCAGAAGAAAACCGAATCACTGAGTCGTGGCAAGATAACGCGTTCATTGCCGGCAATGACCTGTGCTGGATCACGACTTTCAATATTACAAATGGTAATAAAGTAAGGCAATAAATCACCCGTTTTGTCACGAACAGCAAAATACTTCTGATGTTCTTCCATCGATGAAATTAAAGCTTCTGCTGGCAATTCAAGGAAGCGCGAATCAAACGAACCAGACAAAGCAACCGGCCATTCAACTAGTCCTGTGACCTCATCCAATAAGTCTTTATTCAAAATAGCCTCACCACCCAGCTGAGTTGCTAATTCCAGCACTTGACCATGAATAGCTTCACGTCGAGCAGTCATGTCAACTAACACATGACCTTCAGTTTCTAATTGAGGTGCATAGGTTTGTGCCGATTGAATACGAATTGTTTCAGGGTGATGGAAACGATGGCCTCGACTTTCTCGACCTGATGTTACTCCTAACAATTCAACTGGAATAACTTCCTCGCCAAACAATAACACCAACCAGTGAACTGGACGTACAAACTCACCTGGCAAATCACCCCAGCGCATGCGTTTAGGAATAGGTAAAGCAGCTAAAGTTTGTTGCAAAATATCAGCAATTAAACTGCTTGTTTCAGCACCCTTTTGTTGTTGTTTGAATACTAACCAAGCCCCTTTATCTGTTTCCATTTTTTCAAGGTCTTCTACCTCAACACCACACGATCGAGCAAAACCTTGCACTGCTTTAGTGGGATTACCATCTTCATCAAAAGCAGCTGTTACCGCCGGCCCACGCCGCTCTACCATGCGATCCTGTTGCCGAACTTGTAGATCAGTAACTACTACCGCCATCCGTCTTGGTGCTGCATAAGATTTGATTGCACTAAAATTAAGTTCCGCCTTCTCTAAACCTTGTTTAATACCAGCCTCAAATGCCTGTATTAGTTTTTTCAAGGCTTTTGGAGGCAGTTCTTCCGTACCAAGCTCAATCAATAAATCACGAACATCACTCATGACTGCGCCCCCTTATTGACCATCGGGAAACCTAGTGATTCACGGCGATCATAATAAGCTTGGGCTACAGCACGCGCTAAAGTACGAACACGCAAAATAAAACGTTGACGCTCCGTCACCGAAATAGCTTTGCGTGCATCTAATAAGTTAAAGGCATGTGATGCTTTTAATACCAATTCATACGCTGGCAATGGCAAGCCAGCTTCAATCATGCGGGCACTCTCACGTTCATAAGTATCAAAATTGGCAAACAAACTATCCACATCCGCATGTTCAAAATTGTATTCTGACATTTCCACTTCATTTTGGAGGAATACATCGCCATAAGTTACCTTGCCCATCGGCCCATCGGACCAGACGAGGTCATAAACACTACTTACTCCCTGTAAATACATCGCAATACGTTCCAGCCCATAGGTGATTTCACCCGTAACAGGACTGCATTCCAGTCCACCCACTTGCTGGAAGTAGGTGAACTGTGTGACCTCCATACCGTTGAGCCAGATTTCCCAGCCCAAGCCCCACGCACCTAAGGTCGGTGATTCCCAATTATCTTCAACAAAACGAATATCGTGAATAGAAGTGTCTAAACCCAACATATGTAGGGAGCCAAGATAAAGCTCTTGAATATTGATTGGGGAAGGTTTTAATACCACCTGGAACTGATAATAATGCTGGAGGCGATTTGGATTTTCACCATAACGTCCATCTGTAGGACGACGTGATGGCTGAACATAAGCTGCACTCCATGGCTCAGGGCCAATTGCACGCAAAAATGTAGCCGGATGGAATGTGCCTGCACCTACTTCCATATCATAAGGCTGCAGTAATACACAGCCTTGTTCTGCCCAATATTGTTGTAGTTTCAGGATAAGGTCCTGAAAAGTTTTGGGCGCTTCCACCACCGTTACAGCCGTTGTACTCATTCGTTTAAATCACATTAAAAATCAAAAACCCAGTGATTATATCTAATATCTACCTTATATGTAGGGACCAAGTCACCATTAATTATAGATAACTGTTAAAGCCATTCTTAACTAATAAAAAAATTCAGGTAAAATCATTACTAAATCTTTCAACTATGAAGGTAATTATGAGTCGACATATCGGGATTGTGATGGATCCTATTTCAGAAATTAATATCAAAAAAGACAGTAGTTTTGCCATGTTACTGGCGGCACAAGCTAAAGGGTGGTCGTTGTTTTATATGGAACAGCAAGATTTATTTCTGCATCAAGGTTTCGTTTCAGCCAGTATGAAACCATTAAAGGTAATGGATAATTCTGATAACTGGTATCAATTAGGCAATACTCAAACTATGCCGCTCGCTGATCTTGATGTTATTTTGATGCGCAAAGATCCACCTTTTGATATGGAATACATCTACAGCACCTATTTGCTCGAACAAGCTCAAGCTGCTGGCGTATTGGTAGTTAACAATCCGCAAAGCCTGCGTGATGCAAATGAAAAACTCTATACCGCCTGGTTTCCACAATGTTGTCCTCCAACATTGGTGACACGAAAAATTGAATTGATCCGAGATTTCCAGCAACAACATAATGACATCATTTTGAAACCACTTGATGGCATGGGTGGCGCATCAATATTTCGAGTTAAACCTGATGACCCCAATACCAGCGTCATTATTGAAACATTGACTGAACACGGACGTAAATCTGTGATGGTACAGCAATTTATTCCAGAAATTGCTGATGGTGATAAACGTATATTAATGATTAACGGCGAGCCTGTTCCTTATGCTTTAGCCAGAATTCCAGCACAAGGTGAAACCCGAGGTAATCTAGCTGCAGGAGGTCGTGCCGAGGGAAGAGATCTCACCGAACATGATCGCTGGATCTGCCAACAAGTTGGCCCAACCTTACGTGAAAAAGGACTGTTATTTGTCGGTTTGGATGTGATTGGGAATTATCTGACAGAAATCAATGTCACAAGCCCAACGTGTATTCGTGAACTTGATCAACAATTCAACTTGGATATTGCCGGGGATTTAATGAATAGTATTGAGCAACAACTATCATGAAATTTATTACTGTTTTATTAATTTGTTCCACCATTTTTTTAACATCTTGTGATAATGAACCACGTGCTCGCCAAGCCAAATTCTATGCTTTTGGCACTGAAATTGATGTCAGTCTCTATGGTGTTGATTCACAGACTGCTGACCAGACTGTTGAAGTTCTGGAACAGGCTTTTTCCAATGTTGATAACACTTGGCATGCCTGGCAACCCAGCACCTTAACAACTATAAATGATGCAATCAGTGAAGGAAAAGCTATCACTGTTAGTTCGGATGTTGCTGAATTAATCAATCTGGCAAAAGATATTGCTATCAGTAGTCAACACTTGTTCAATCCTGCTGCCGGCAAACTATTTGAATTATGGGGTTTTCATCAAGATAACTGGTTTGAATCACATCCTCCACCTAGCCAACAAAATATTTCAGCTTGGCTTATTACTGCTCCAACTATGGAACAGATCCAAATTACCAATGGTGTATTAACGAGTGATAATCCAATGGTAAAACTGGGGTTCGGTGGCTTTGCCAAAGGCTTTGCAGTTGACACTGCTATCAGTGCTTTACAGCAACAGGGCATCACTA
>QNEY01000011.1 GCA_003645385.1 Gammaproteobacteria bacterium
GTTATTTTACTATCTCAATCGTACTGGTTATAACGGCCTATGTCGTTTTAATAAATCTGGTGGCTACAATGTACCCTTTGGTCGCTATAAGAAAATAAATTATCAACAAGATTTTTTAAATTATCAGCCTGTATTGTCAGAGTGGGAATTTGTAAATGCTGATTTTACAGAATTGAAGTTACAGGTTGATGATTTTGTATATGCAGATCCGCCTTATGATGTGCCTTTTCATCAATATTCACAGCAGGGCTTTAATTGGAATGATCAAATACGCCTAGCAGAGTGGTTAGTTCAACACCAAGGTCCGGTTGTGTTATCTAATCAGGCTACAGATAGAATTATTGATTTATATAAACAGCTGGGATTTAAACTGAAATATCTGGATGCACCACGCAGAATCAGTTGCAAAGGAAGCGAGCGTCATGCAGTGAAAGAAGTCCTTGCCCTGCGTGGTTTTTGATATAATCATTCGTTAATACTCTGAGCCGTTAGTTCGATTAATAACAATATAGTTTTACAGGAAACAACACACACATGTCTAAAATCAATAAAGTCGTTCTTGCCTATTCAGGTGGCCTTGATACTTCAATTATATTGAAATGGTTACAAGATGTTTATGATTGCGAGGTGGTGACGTTTACTGCTGATATTGGTCAAGGTGAAGAGGTTGAACCTGCACGTGCCAAAGCAGAAGCGATGGGCATCAAAGAAATTTATATTGAAGACTTGCGTGAAGAATTTGCTCGTGATTATGTGTTTCCAATGTTTCGCGCTAATACCATCTATGAAGGTGAGTATTTATTAGGAACATCAATTGCTAGGCCATTGATTGCTAAGCGTTTAGTTGAGATCGCTGCTGAAGTTGATGCTCAGGCCATTTCTCATGGTGCAACGGGTAAAGGCAATGACCAAGTACGTTTTGAATTAGGTGCTTATGCCTTAAGTCCAGACATTCAAGTAATAGCACCTTGGCGCGAATGGGATTTAAATTCTCGTCAAAGTCTACTCGATTATGCTGAGGAGCATGGTATTCCGGTTGAAATGAAACTGGGCAAA
Source organism: Gammaproteobacteria bacterium (assembly GCA_003645385.1). Lineage (GTDB taxonomy): Bacteria > Pseudomonadota > Gammaproteobacteria > Nitrosococcales > Methylophagaceae. Next base: position 1,057 of record QNEY01000011.1, read on the forward strand.
AAATCACCTTATTCAATGGATGCAAATTTACTTCATATCTCCTATGAAGGCGATATTCTTGAAGACCCCTGGACAGAACCAGAAGAATCTATGTGGCGCTGGAGTGTTTCACCAGAAAATGCACCGGATAAACCAACATATTTAAATTTAACTTATGAAAAAGGCGATATTGTTGCTATAGATGATAAGGCTATGTCACCAGCCGAAATAATGGCTTATTTGAATAAGGTTGGTGGTGATAATGGTATTGGCCGTTTAGATATAGTCGAAAATCGTTATGTAGGAATGAAAGCACGAGGCTGTTATGAGACGCCAGCAGGTACTATTATGATTCCTGCACATCGTGCGATTGAGTCAATTACGGTGGACCGAGAAGTAGCTCATTTGAAAGATGAATTGATGCCACGCTATGCAAGCCTGATTTATAACGGCTATTGGTGGTCACCAGAACGGGAAATGCTTCAAACAATGATAGATCAATCACAGAAAACTGTGAATGGAAAGGTTAGAATTAAATTATATAAAGGTAATGTGATTGTAGTTGGGCGTGAATCTGCAACAGATAGCTTGTTTGATGAATCAATCGCTACCTTTGAAGATGATGCCGGTGCATACAATCAGAAAGATGCCGAAGGTTTTATTAAATTAAATGCATTGCGACTGAAAATAGCAGGTAAAAAAAGATAACATAAGCTGACCTTGGGATAGGGTGTACATATGGAATATAGTGAATATCAGGAACGAGCTTCAGAATATATGAGGCTGGCAATTCCAATAATGAAAAAATATGGAATTGCGATGACACCAGCAAACTACGCTGTGTGGTATGAATATGTTTCTGGATCTAATATTGCGTTAAATGATGCTGTTGATCTCCATATTGAAGAACATGGAAGCTTAAGTGATAGTCAAAGCGCTGATTTGTATCAGCGTTTTTTTGAGCGTGAAAAAGATCAAACAGCACTATTGGAAATGCGTCAGGATTTACGACGTGTATTAGAAGAGGTTTTAAGTTATGTTTCTAATGGTGTTAATTCTTCTAAACAATCACGTGAAAATCTTGCTCAGTCTCTAGAAAAATTACACCCTGATATGACTCGTGAACAAGTTCATGAAGTTATTGAAGAAGTCTTATCAGAAACACGATTGGCTATGTCATCTGGAACGCAACTGACGGAACGCCTCAATTCTGCTCTGGCTGAAATGCAAGACTTAAGGAAAGATCTTGATGATACTAAACGGGAAGCAAAAACTGATACCTTAACCAAATTAGCAAACCGAAAAGCATTTGATGATGTAATAACAAAAGTTACTAAAGATGCAGATAGAAGTGGTATTGAAGTTTGTTTGATCTTTGGTGACCTTGATTTATTCAAGGATATTAATGATAAACATGGTCATATGGTTGGTGACCAAGTACTTAAAGTTGTTTCATCAACATTAAAAGGTGCAGTAAAAGGCCGTGATTTAGTTGCACGTTACGGTGGTGAAGAATTTACCATTGTTTTATTAAATACGAGTATTGCAAACGCCGTAAAACTAGCTGATGCCATCCGCGTAGAGATTGCTTCCAAGCGGATTCAACGTAAAGACACCAGAGAATCATTAGGTGCGATAACTATGTCATTTGGTGTGGCAAGATATGTGCCTTCAGAAGGTGTAGAAAGTCTGTTGCAACGAGCAGATCGTGCTTTGTATATGTCTAAGAGAAAAGGACGTAACGCCGTATCTGAAGCGCCACCTCCAATTATCTAACCCTTAAAAACTGTCTGTCAGAAAAACCTTATCAAGTGGTAATTGACCAGATCGTGGCCTGGCATCTTGTTTCTTTTTACCGACAGTTATCATCATGGTGATGATGTGATCGTGTGGTAATTTGATGATCTTCGCAACTTTATCAAAATCAAAGCCATCCATCGGGCAACTGTCATAGCCCATTCCTTTAGCCATAAGCATAATATTCATAGCTGCGATACTTGTTGAGCGAATACATTCATCACGTTGGGCTTGATGATGGTTAGTGTAATAATTTTCAATTGCAGGAAGAAGATAGCCCTGAACTTCGTCAGGTGCTTCACGCCAATAGCGCTCTGGCTGTTTTTCCCAAGCATTAAGATCGGCACATAACACTAATAATAAAGAGGCTTCTGTTACTTGTACTTGTCCCCAGCTGGCATCTTGAATTTCCTGACGTTTTTTACTGTCATGTACACGGATGAAACGCCAATGCTGAATATTAAATGCAGTTGGAGATAGGATTGCATGTTCCATTAGCTCATTAATCTCAATTTCTGTCATGACGTGTTCGGGATCAAAATGTTTAACTGAACGACGAGTAGTGATTGCTTGTTTAATATCCATAAAAAATTATTGCTACCTTTGGCTAACGTTAATATTGAGATAGTTCTTCGACTTTGATGTAAATAATTTCTTGCAAAGATTGATGACTATAATAAGTTGTTGCACCATTTTCGTTGCGGTTTTTAGCATTATCAATCTTACCAAGTTCTAACCAAGTTCCAGCAGGACCTGAAATACTGCTAATAATCTGACTACGGTCAACACTGCCATCATTTTTATTGTATTGGCTAAATTGTGGATGAATATCCACAGTAACCTGATTATTTGGCAGAATTCTAGCTACCGCTTTGAACCCACTATCAACATTGAGATAGTAGGTTTCTGATTGTCTGGAAAAAAGGATAAATCGCTGTTGCTCTTTCTCTGGGATTTCTTGCCCTATGGTTATAGTTATTGGTCTACCAGCAATGCCCTGTGCCTGATAATATTGATCTTTGTTTTGGCTGTGTTGAGTCGACCATTTTCGCACTGATACCGATCCAGAGCTATCTTGATTACCGACAATAACATCAGCATTTACTCCAAATGCCTGTTGACCGGACAATGCTTCATCCGTTCGCAAAACAGTGACTTTAAGACGTTGTAGTGGGGTATCAAGTGTATTAATCAGCTGCTTAAGCTCTTTAATATCATTTGGCCCAGCTTTTATGATTATAAATTCATTAGATGCCCGAGCTGTGGCATTTTGGGGCAGAAATGCCTTGATTTCAGGTAGGATTTCTTCAGCAAGCCGATGATTAATCTGGATGGTTTCAATTTGATTTTCAGCCCAACTTATACCGCTAAATAAGCCCACTAATACAAATAAAACTATTTTCATAAATGTAAGCGCCTCATACTGCTATCTAATAAGCTATGATTCCACATATCATCAAATGTGTGTTTTAGACTTCGCACTTGTGCTGGATCATAAAAACACGCTCTTCCTTGATAGCGTTGATAGTTTTGACAATATAAATAGCCATTAGTGTCAACAAGCATAAACATTTGAACTAAGTTTTGATGCTGTTTAGCTGTTGTTCTGATATCGATTGAACTGGTAAGGCGTTGAGCTAAAGGTATAATTCGGTGTCCAGTTTGAATATTTGTTTGGGAAGAATGAATAAGAAACTTTACTGCTGTTTTATTATTTCGACGGGCGAATTCACTGAGACAATCAATAAAGGAAACATCATCAAACAGCACGTGATCAATGGTGTTGCCAAAGAAACATATTTCTCGTCTTGCTTGTTGGGCGAGTTCTAAGGCAAGTTCTCTGACATGTTCTCGACTATCAAAGTGAATAACTTGATTTGAATTGTCAGTCGAGAACGAGTCAGTCATAACTTAGCAATTCCTAGCTTGTTCTGCTGCATTACCGATATAGTTTGCAGGGCTGAGCTTACGGAGGCTTACCTTGGCTTCTTCAGGTAGTTCTAAACCATCAATAAACTCAAGTAAGATTTGTTCATTAACACGTTGACCACGAGTGAGATCTTTTAATTGTTCATATGGATTTTCAATACCATAACGACGCATAACGGTTTGAATAGGTTCTGCTAATACTTCCCAGTTCGCATCAAGATCTTTAGCCATTGATTCTGGATTAGCCTCAAGCTTACTGATGCCTTTTAACGCAGAGCTATACGCTAAAATAGAGTATGAAAACCCGACACCTATATTACGTAAAACAGTTGAGTCAGTCAGATCGCGCTGCCAGCGTGAAATAGGTAATTTAATTGCCAAGTGATCAAACATGGCATTAGCCAAACCTAAGTTACCTTCGGCATTTTCAAAATCGATAGGGTTAACTTTATGAGGCATTGTCGATGAACCAATTTCACCTTTAACTGTTTTTTGTTTGAAATGACCGATCGAAATATAACTCCAGATATCACGACAAAAATCAATTAATACAGTGTTAAAACGCATCATAGCTTGGAACAATTCAGCCATATAATCATGTGGTTCGATTTGGGTGGTGTATTGATTCCAACGTAATCCCAAACCAGTAACAAAAGCATTAGCCATCATTGGCCAGTCAACATCTGGATATGCAGATAGATGTGCATTGTAGTTGCCTACCGCACCATTCATTTTTCCGTAAAGCAATACTGCGGCAACATGTGTCCGTTGTAATTCTAAACGCTGAACAACATTCGCTAATTCTTTCCCTAAAGTAGTAGGAGAGGCTGGCTGACCATGTGTTCTGGACATCATTGGTGTTTCAGCATGCTCTATGGCTAATTTTCGAATTGATCCAATCAAAGTATCCATTTCAGGCAAAATAACTTGCTCACGAGCATTTTTAAGCATGATACCGTATGAAGTATTATTAATGTCTTCAGATGTACAAGCAAAATGTACAAATTCACTGACTTTATTAAGTTCGTCGTTCGCTTTGAGTTTACGTTTAATAAAATACTCAACAGCTTTAACATCATGATTGGTTTTGCGTTCAATATCTTTAATTTCAGCAGCATCGTCAACTGAAAAATTTGCCACCATATCATTGAGAAAAGTTTCAGCCTCGCCACTCAGTTTTGGTACTTCAGTGATATCAGTATTTGCACCTAATAAGTGGAGCCAACGAACTTCGACTTCGACCCGCGAGCGCAATAATCCGTATTCACTGAAAAAAGGACGTAAGGCCTTGGTTTTATCAGCATAGCGACCATCAACTGGTGATATGGCAGTAAGCGAGGTAAGATCCATTAAAACTCCGTAAGAATTGAAGGGCATCTCTATCAATTGGAGGAGCCCTTAAGCAAAAAATAGTGCTGAAATTATATCAGATCTCTGGTTTGCTTCAGCGAGCATGTTAAAATACTACGTTTTATTGTCCTAACATCGGAGTTAACTGCGTGCTGAATGAATATCAAAAACACGTTGAACAACGTGCTCAAGAAGGTTTACCTCCTTTAGCATTAGATGCTGAACAAGTATCCTCAGTGGTTGAATTACTTAAACAGTCTACTAATGAAAATACAGAGAAATTATTAGATTTATTGATCCATCGTGTACCACCAGGTGTCGATCAAGCAGCCTATGTGAAAGCTGGTTTCTTGGCTGATATTGCTAAGGGCGACGTAAGTTGCTCATCCATCGATTCAGTTAAAGCGACAGAGTTATTAGGCACAATGCGTGGTGGCTACAATATTCAGCCACTAATCGATTTGTTAGATGATAAAACTACAGCAGCCACGGCTGAAGCAGCTTTGTCACACACATTGTTAGTTTATGATGCTTATCATGATGTAGTTGAAAAATCAGCAACTAATGATTATGCAAAACGAGTGGTTCAATCATGGGCTGATGCTGAATGGTTCACAACTAAATCAGCATTACCAGAAAGAATGACGTTAACCGTGTTTAAAGTAGCCGGTGAAACTAATACGGATGATTTATCTCCCGCAACTGAAGCGTGGAGTCGTCCTGATATTCCTTTGCATGCGAAAGCGATGTTGATCAATACAATGGATACACCATTAGAAAATATTGCTGAGTTGAAGAAAAAAGGTCATCCATTAGCGTATGTGGGTGATGTTGTCGGTACCGGATCATCACGAAAATCTGCCATTAACTCTGTGCTTTGGCATATGGGTGAAGATATTGATTTTGTGCCTAATAAACGCCAAGGTGGTATTGTTCTAGGTGGTAATATTGCGCCAATTTTTTATAACACAGCTGAAGATTCAGGTGCATTGCCGATTGAATGTGATGTGTCGGCACTAAATACGGGTGATGTTATTATTATTTACCCTTATGAGGGCAAAATTACCAATGAAGCAGGCGAGACCATTTCGACTTTTGAAATGCGTCCGACTACTTTGGCAGATGAAGTGCGTGCCGGTGGTCGTATTCCACTTATCATTGGCCGTGGATTAACTGATAAAGCACGTGAAACATTGGGGTTAGAACCTTCTGATGTATTTCTACGTCCTGTTGCTCCCGCTGACACAGGTAAAGGGTTCACTTTAGCTCAAAAAATGGTAGGAAAAGCATGTAGTGTTGAAGGTGTTCGCCCTGGAACCTATTGTGAACCGAAAGTTACAACTGTTGGTTCACAAGATACTACTGGAGCAATGACTCGTGATGAATTAAAAGAGTTAGCTTGTCTTGGTTTTTCAGCTGATTTAGTGATGCAATCTTTCTGCCATACGGCAGCTTATCCAAAACCTGTAGATATCAAGCTACAACATTCACTACCTGACTTTATTAGCACCCGTGCTGGTGTATCGTTACGACCAGGTGATGGTGTTATTCATTCGTGGTTAAACCGGATGGTGTTACCTGATACTGTCGGTACTGGTGGCGATTCACATACTCGTTTTCCGATAGGTATTAGTTTCCCTGCGGGTTCAGGTTTAGTAGCCTTTGCCGCTGCTTTGGGTGTAATGCCGTTAGATATGCCTGAATCAGTATTGGTCCGTTTTAAAGGTGAAATGCAACCTGGTATTACCTTGCGTGACTTGGTTAATGCTATTCCTTACGTTGCTATTCAAAAAGGCCTGCTTACCGTTGAGAAAAAAGGTAAGAAAAATATCTTTAATGGTCGGGTTTTAGAAATTGAAGGTTTACCTGATCTTAAGGTAGAGCAAGCTTTTGAGTTATCTGATGCCTCTGCCGAACGTTCAGCTAATGGTTGTACAGTACATTTGAATAAAGAGCCTATTATTGAGTTTTTAAATTCGAATATCTCATTGCTTGAATGGATGATTGCTGAAGGTTATGAGGATGCACGTACCCTACAACGTCGTATCGATTCTATGAAAGCATGGTTAGCCAATCCAGAGTTATTAGAACGTGATGCTGATGCTGAATATGCTGAAGTGATTGAGATTGATCTTAATGATATTACTGAGCCATTGTTAGCGTGTCCGAATGATCCAGATGATATTAAACCATTATCAGAATTGGCTGGTGTTGAAATTGATGAGGTGTTTATTGGTTCATGTATGACTAATATAGGTCATTATCGTGCAGCAGGTAAAGTACTTGAGAATATGGGCAATTTGCCAACTAAACTTTGGGTAGCACCACCGACAAGAATGGATCAGCATCAACTAACAGAAGAGGGTATTTACAGTACTTTTGGTCGCGTTGGTGCTCGCACTGAAACACCGGGTTGTTCATTATGTATGGGCAACCAAGCACGAGTTTCAGATAATGCAACTGTGGTATCAACATCAACACGTAACTTTCCTAATCGTTTAGGTAATGGAGCTAATGTTTATTTATCATCAGCTGAATTAGCAGCGGTTGTAGCCAGTATTGGACGTTTACCAACAGTGGCTGAGTATCAACAAAAAGTTGCAGGTATTGAGCCAATGGCAGATGAGATTTATCGATATCTTAACTTTAATGAAATGGATGAATATAAGCGTTCAATTGATTGAAATTAATGAATTATATTGTTAAATAAAAGGCTGTTTTCCATGTTTGAGAACGGCCTTTTTTGTATGAGGTAACAAAGTGAGTTCATCAGTTCAAATCATTCCTACTTTTAATTTAGCTTTAGCATTTATTCCTGTTTTAGTCGTAATTGTTATTTTGCATAAATGGAGATTAGATGTAGGCAATGGGCTTTATGCTGTAATCAGAATGCTGGTGCAATTGCTGTTAGTTGGTTATGTACTGACTACTATTTTTCAGGCTGATAGCGCTTGGTTAGTTGTTGCCGTGATGATTGTGATGGTAACGGCTGCAAGTTGGATCGCATTAGGCACGGTGAAATCACATCGGCTTATACTTTATCGTCAAGCCTTCTGGGCAATTACCTGGGGTGGCGGGTTAACATTATTGTTAGTAACACAATTTGTGATTAACCTTGATCCTTGGTTTGAGCCCAAGTATATGATCCCTTTAGCAGGGATGATTTTTGCCAATTCGATGAATAGCGTGAGCTTGTCTGCTGAACGGTTACATGCTGAAATTGAACGAGATGTGCCTTTTGATCGTGCGCGGTCAATTGCATTTCAAGCGGCCTTTATTCCAGTAGTCAATTCACTTTTTGCTGTTGGTTTGGTGGCTTTACCAGGCATGATGACAGGCCAGATTTTATCGGGTGTATCTCCAATTATCGCAGCACATTACCAAATTGTAGTGATGTGTATGATCTTCGGTTCAGCTGGCTTATCTACAGCCTATTTTTTGTTTTTATCAAAGCCGATCTTTTCTGGAGCTACTTCGTGACATGCTATTCCAATTAATTACTATATAATTAGATTTAATACATTAGCATATGATAATATAGGTGTGTATTATATAATTTTATAGGTCTTGTAATGAAAAAAACGATTTGCTCCTTAGTATTGTTACTGTCATTTAATACTTCAATGGCACAAGAATCTGTCGATAACAGACAAATGATCGAAATGCCTCCCGAAACAAAGCAGTTATTCCTATCAAAAATGCGAGGTCATATGAAAGCATTAGACCAAATTATTGCGGCTTTAGCTGAAGACGACTTAGATGATGCTGCTGTAATTGCAGAAACAACTATGGGTATCGTGGGTACAGGACATGGTAAAAAATGGGAATGTGATGATAGTGATGGTGACCATGCACATAAACATGATCAGTCAGAACACAAGAAAAAAGGCTTTGGTAAGTTGATGCCTGCTGAAATGAAAGCAATGGGAATGAGTTTACACAGTGCTGCAGATGATTTTGCTGATGTTGCCCGTCAGGGGGGTAGGGGTGAAGCCTATAAAGCATTACGACAAATTAGTTCATCATGTGTGGCCTGTCATCAATCATTTGGAGTTAAATAACTGACAGTCAATCTTCGACTATACGATAACGTTCAGCATTGGCATTCGAAATACGTATTGTTACTTTTTTTCCATGCCAGCGTATCTTTGCTTTAACTTGATTCCACGGTGAAGATTCTGTTTGTTGTGCCTCAATAATATAAGTTCTATCTGAATCTAATTCGTGGCTGTTTATTGTTAGAAGGCCATCTTTAAATAAAGTTTGGGTTTTACCCCAAGGTCTAGCTAAGGGTTCACCAATAAATAGACCTTCACCAGGTTGTTGAACCGATTTCCAATAGGCTTCAATCAAGCTGTCACCAGCCAGATATGAAGGTATTAACACTTGTGGATTAGGAAACTTTTCTGGGAAATTACAGGGTTCAACGACTGCTCCGTAGCTACCCGTAACTCCTGCCTCCAACCAACGAAAAGCTTTCATTTGTCCAGTGTGTTTAATGCCTATTCCAGCTCCTGAAGTTAAATGATCCGCGATCGCACCGGGAAGATAAGTATTGGTTTCGATTGCTGGGACATGACGTAAGCCAGTATGGTAGAACATAATATTTGATTTATTTTGTATTTGGATTCCATCTTTGTTTTTTCGGTTATCAATATACTGAATATCAATACCTTTCTGTTGCCCCCAAATCTCTGCAAACCGTTCAAAAACAGGCCAGCGAGTACTGCGTGATCCATCATGTGTTCTAACTAGATAAGCAGTGCCTGAAGGCTGACTGTTATCAGCTAAAACCCCTCTATCAATGAGCATTTTTGCTTGCTCAAAATTTTCACCACTGAGCATCATGCTCAACCTGATTTGAGGTTTTTGTAACCCTAACAGGCTTGATGGAGAATTAAAGTAGGGGCTATTTGCTGTTTTATTGCAGCCTTTATCTTCTTTGGTGCGGTGGCTACAGTATTTTTTATCAAATCCTAAGGCAAATGCACTGGTAATAGACATGCAATCAACCCGGTAAGGAGCATGCCAAGTTAACAAAATAACCTTAATATTTTTGGTTAGATGAGGTTTAAGTTGATTATAGATTTCTTCAAATTTTTGTTGATTAATTTTATTGGGGTTTTTCCAAATATCAACTGGTACTATTTGTGATGATGGAATCTGCCTTTGTTGTGTATAGTATTTGGCAATCTGTTTTGATAGGGCATTATGCTGTTTATATAACACCAGAATATTTTGACCACTAAGCTGGAATGGTAATAGAACCTCAGGAATGTTTGCTGCCCACACTATCTGCTGCAACAGCAGCCAAAATATTACGATCCATTTAATGTGAGAAATCATTAAAATGATTTTAACGTAAGGTTTTGACCAATGAAAGAAACGGATAGGTGGTTTTATTGTGAGGCGTCACTCAATGAAGAAGCAATTTTAAGAATTTTGCTTGATTGAAAAATAAAGTGCCAACGTCGCCCACCTTTTTGGTGCCACAAAATGGCAGCACGAATACCGGCAAGCAATAAGGCTCGAACACGATTTACATTATCTGCTTGTTGTAAAAAACTTGGGTCACCATGAACTTGAATACGTGGTGTGAGTTCGCTGATGGTTCGATGATAAATATCAGCGAAACGGGCAATTACTTGAGGGTTGTTAATGTCACCAAAGTATTCGATTTGTTGCGGGATTTGATCGATCTCACGGCTAATTAAATCCAGCATGGCGGGTCGTTTTTCCAATTGACGTTCCAAATGTAATAAACCGATGATATAGCGAAGTAGAGCCACATCTTTTTTATCTTTTTTCTTAGAAAGTTGATTGTTAAGCTGTTTAATGCCTGTTTGTAATTGGCTTAAATTGCCATAAACAGCTTCGGTATCAGTGGCATCAGTTTCTAGCAGACTGTTTAATAATGTTTCAAATTCAGCTTGATTTACCTGACCTGTTTGTGCAATTTGTTGTACCAGTGTTACCACCTGCATCAGTGCGGCTAAAGCAATAACGCGATCCCGTTCTCGAATGTTGATACTCATGGATGAATACCTGGTGCATCAGTACTAACGATAATGCCACCACCTAAACAATTATCATCGAGATAAAAGACTACCGATTGCCCCGGAGTAACCGCCCGTTGCTGTTGTTCAAATTCAACATTAATCTTGCCGTCATCATCCTGAGTGATTAAACAAGCTTGATCAGGTTGGCGATAACGAGTTTTTGCAGTGGCTTTGTACGGGAATGTTGGTGGGTGACCTGCAACCCATGAAAGTTGTTCTGCTTTTAATGATTGGCTATGTAGCCATGGATGATCACCTTGTACGACATAAAGGATTTTCTTCTCCATATCTTTGCCAGCAACAAACCAAGGTTCTCCTGAACTATCTTTTCGTCCTCCAATACCAAGTCCTTGACGTTGTCCCAGTGTGTAATACATGAGGCCCGCATGTTCACCAATAACTTCACCCTCAGGTGTTTGCATTTCACCTGGTTGAGCAGGAATATAACGACTCAAAAATTCACGGAAACGACGTTCGCCGATAAAACAAATGCCAGTGCTGTCTTTTTTGTCATGGGTGATAAAATCAGCTTGTTCTGCGATACGTCGCACCTCAGGCTTAGGTAGCTTCCCTAACGGAAAGAGGGTGCGTGATAATTGTTGTTGCCCGAGTGTGTATAAGAAGTAGCTTTGATCCTTATTGTGGTCGAGACCTTTTAACAAATGGAATATACCATCTTGTTCTTCAACACGGGCATAGTGACCGGTGGCAATCATATATCCACCGAGTTGCAATGCGTGGTCTAAAAAGGCTTTGAACTTGATTTCGCGGTTACACAGAATATCGGGATTAGGTGTTCGGCCAGCACGATACTCATCAAGAAAGTGTTTGAATACGTGATCCCAATATTCCATGGCAAAGTTAGCTTCATGAAAAGGAATACCAATTTTATCGGCAACTGAATTGGCATCATCACGATCTTCAGCAATGGTACATTCGCTTTCTTCAGCAAAGTCCACCCAGTTCTTCATAAACATGCCTTCAACAACATGACCTTGTTGCTGTAACAATAAGGCTGCAACGGAAGAATCTACACCGCCGGAAAGACCGACTACGACTTTATCTTTATTTTGTTCTGACATATTAATTGTGTAATAAACCTAATGGATAGCGATGACCAGCAAGATAGTCATTAAAGCAATCCAATACTAATGGACTACGAAACTCAGCTTGTCTTTTCATCATTTGTTTTTTGTTTAACCAGAAGGCCTGATGAATATCGTCATCTAGCTTTTGATCGGGATTAAATTGGATGGCATTGCCCGTGAAACAAAATCTCATATAGGTTTCATTGTTAACTGGGTGTTGCCAACGATAAATGCCAACTAATGCTGTTGGATTAAACTGCCATGCTGTTTCTTCTTGAGTTTCACGGATTACAGCATCAATCAGGCTTTCGCCGGATTCGAGATGTCCTGCTGGTTGATTGAGTCGCATCTTGCTGTCTATTTCTTCTTCGACCATCAGAAAACGATTTTCCTGTTCGATTACGGCGGCGACTGTGGTTCTTGGTGTCCAAATCATCGGCAGATTTTATCATGGACTCAACAGAAGCTGCTTGCCATTGAGCACTATCGATCCCTTCAATAGTCCAATCACCAACAGCATAACGAATTAGGCGTAGGGTTGGATGTCCGATGGCTGCAGTCATTCGACGAACTTGGCGATTTTTACCTTCCGTTATTTTGAGTTCTATCCATTGTGTAGGAATAGTTTGTCTTTCACGAATTGGCGGCGTACGTTGCCAAATATCTGGTGGAGTGATTAAACGTACTTTAGCAGGGCGAGTGAGGCCATCTTTAAGTTCTACACCTTGGCGTAAATTATTTAATCCTGTTTTATCAGGAATATTTTCAACTTGTACCCAATAGGTCTTTTCAAGCTTGTGTTTTGGATCACTGATTTGATGCTGTAATGTGCCTGAATCAGTTAGTAAAACAAGACCCTCACTATCACGATCCAGACGACCAGCAGGATAGACATCTGTCACATCGATAAAGTCTTTTAACGTCTTACGACCAGCTTCATCAGTGAACTGAGTTAAGACATCATAAGGCTTATTAAACAGGATCAGTTTTGTCATGTTAGTTGGTGTGGATGTGTTAATATATGCGGCTCTTTGTAATAGTCAGGAGCCAAAAATGGCTTTCGAGAATATCAGTGTACCGGATAATGGCTCAGCCATTCAGGTCCATACCGATTTTTCTTTAGATGTACCCAATAATCCAATTATTCCTTTTATTGAAGGTGATGGTATTGGTGTTGATATTACTCCAGCAATGATCGATGTTGTTAATGCTGCTGTAGCAAAGGCCTATGGTAGCGAGCGTAAGATTGCTTGGATGGAAGTCTACGCTGGTGAAAAAGCAACAAAGACCTATGGTGGTGATCAGTTTTTACCAGAAGAAACTTATCAAGCATTAAGTGATTATGCTGTTTCAATTAAAGGTCCATTGATGACACCTGTTGGTGGCGGTATGCGTTCTTTGAATGTTTCATTACGCCAGACATTAGACTTATATGTCTGCCAGCGTCCTGTACGTTATTATCCGGGTACGCCAAGCCCAGTTAAAGCACCTCAGAAAATTGATATGATAATTTTCCGAGAAAACTCAGAAGATATTTATGCCGGTATTGAGTGGGCAGCTGAAAGTGATGATGTGAAAAAACTAATCTCATTTTTACAAGATGAGATGGGAGTTACCAAAATCCGTTTTCCTGAAACATCAGGGATCGGCATCAAACCAGTTTCGCGTGAAGGCACTGAACGATTAGTACGTAGGGCTATTCAATATGCGATTGATCATGATCGTGATTCTGTAAAAATAGATCACAAAGGCAATATCATGAAGTATCCTGAAGTTGGATAAACACAGTGGGGCTATGATCTTGCGCAGAAAGAATTTGGTGCAGTATCGTTAGATGGCGGTTCATGGAAGTCATTCAACAACCCAAAAACGGGTAAAAAAATCATCATTAAAGATTGCATTGCTGATGCTTTCTTGCAAGAAATTTTATTACATCCGTCCAGCTATGATGTGGTTGCGACATTAAACTTGAACGGTGATTATATCTCTGATGCTTTAGCAGCTCAGGTAGGTGGTATCGGCATTTCACCGGGTGCAAATTTATCTGATGTTGTTGCAATGTTTGAGGCAACACATGGTACAGCGCCGGCATTAGCAGGTAAAAACATGGCAAATCCATCATCATTAATTTTGTCTGCTGAAATGATGTTGCGCCACATTGGTTGGATTGAAGCAGCAGATTTGATTGTAGCAGGAGTGTCTGGTGCCATCGCTAAATCACAGGTAACTTGTGATTTGGCAGAAATGGTTGGAGTAGAAGCTTTGAGTTGTAGTGATTACGCTGCAGCAGTTATAGAAAAAATGTGAGGAAGTAAAAATGAAAGTTTCAGAAAATTCAGTAGTTGTAATTGATTACAAATTAACAGATAACGATGGTGAAGTGATTGATAGTTCTGAAGGTGCTGGTCCGCTAGCTTATTTGCATGGTATGGGCAATATCATTACTGGTTTGGAAGAAGCTTTATTGGGCAAAGAAGCCGGTGATGAAGTTAAAGCGAGTATTGAACCAGCTAAAGCATATGGCGAACGCCAAGAAGATATGAAACAAGAAGTACCTCGTGACTTGTTCTCTGGCATAGATAATATCGAACTTGGTATGCAGTTCCAGTCTGAAACAGAGCAAGGCCCAGTCATGGTAACCGTCGTAGCAGTAGAAGAAGAAATGGTTACAGTAGATGGTAATCATCCATTGGCTGGTGTTCACCTCAACTTTGATGTCACAATCCGTGAAGTCCGTGAAGCAAGTGAAGAAGAACTTGCACATGGTCATGTTCATGGTGAAGGTGGTCATCAACACTAAGTAATATTAATTAAGTATGGTGTTAGTCACTACACTATGCTTTTTAATATCAAAAGACGGGGGTTTACCCCGTCTTTTTTGTTGGAACAAAATTAGATCAAAAAATGATAGATATCGACAAACTTAATAATGATTTTGGTATTGCAGACCAGTTGCGCTTTGTAAAAGGTGAGGGTGGTTTCGTCATGATTGAAGTTGATAATGACTATGCTACGGCAGTGATCTCAACCTACTCAGGTCAGATAATGGCCTATCAGCCAAAAACTGAAGCGAAACCATTATTATTTTTAAGTGATCTTGCTATATATGAAAGTGGCAAGGCTATACGAGGTGGCTTGCCAATCTGTTGGCCTTGGTTTGCAGAAGATATTAAGAGCAAAGATCTGCCGGCACATGGGTTTGTTCGCGATCAACAATGGCAAGTGGTCAAGACTCAAAAGCAGGACGATGGCAGTACCAAAGTAACACTGGAAATTAGCAATAATCAGTACAGTATGAAACTTTGGCCATATAAATTTAAGTTACAGATTGAAATTACAATCAGTTCCATTCTGACAGTTGTATTGACCACTAATAATGTAGATGAAAAGTCATTCACAATTTCACAAGCGTTACATAGTTATTTGGCAGTAGGCGATGTTAATCAAATAGAAGTAACGGGTTTAGACGGACTTTGTTATCTTGATAAAACAGCTGACTTTACTGAGCGTAATCAGCGTTCCAATGTTGTTATTGATGGAATCATAGACCGAATTTATCAAGATGTTGAGAGTGATGTTCTGTTAA
>QNEY01000012.1 GCA_003645385.1 Gammaproteobacteria bacterium
AACCAAAGGTCTGAAATGTTTTACAAATAAAGCACACAATAAGGTTGCGATATGGGCACCATCAGAGTCAGCATCTGCCAAAATACATATCTTACCGTATCGTAATCCTGATAAATCTTCGCTACCAGGATCAACACCCACTGCAACCGCAATATCATGTACTTCTTGTGATGCTAATACCTGACCAGAATCTACTTCCCATGTATTTAAGATTTTTCCTCGTAGCGGCATAATGGCCTGAAACTCTCGTTCACGTCCTTGTTTTGCACTACCGCCAGCAGAATCTCCTTCCACCAGGAATAGTTCAGTGCGGGTAACGTCTTGAGAAGAACAATCTGATAATTTACCGGGTAAGGTAGGCCCTGATTGCACACGTTTACGTACAACCTTTTTGGCTTGTTTTAATCGTGACTGAGCGCTACTAATCGCTAATTCAGCAATTTTCTCACCATCTTCAACATGGTGGTTTAACCATAAACTAAAAGAATCTTTTACCGCACCTGATACAAAACCGGCACATTGCCTTGATGATAAACGCTCTTTAGTTTGTCCTGAAAACTGTGGATCTTGTAGCTTGACCGACAATACATAACAACACTGATTCCATACATCTTCAGGGGATAATTTTACACCTCGTGGCAATAAACTACGGAATTCACAAAACTCGCGTAAAGCATCCAAAAGGCCAGTACGCAAACCGTTTACATGAGTACCACCTTGAGCCGTAGGAATTAGGTTGACATAACTCTCGGCTAATTCTTCACCCTGTTCAATTTGCCACATCAGAGCCCAATCAACTTGTTCATTATCGCCTTCAATATGGCCCACAAAAGGCTGTATCGGCACACATGGCTGATCCGTCATCATAGAGCTTAAATAGCTATTCAATCCATCGTCATAACACCAACGATCTTCACTTTTTTCATCACCAGATAAATCAGTAAAGCTAACAACTAAACCGGGACAGAGTACTGCCTTTGCCCTTAATACATGACGTAAACGTGATACTAAGAACTTAGGTAAATCAAAATAGGACTTATCAGGCCAAAAACGTACTGTTGTTCCAGTATTGCGTTTGCCTACCGTACCAATCTCAGAAAGTTCATCCGTTTTAACACCATGTTCAAAAGCAATTGAATATTCTTTTGCATTACGACGAATTTTAACTTCCAAGCGAGATGACAGCGCATTGACTACCGATACACCAACACCATGTAAACCGCCAGAAAATTGATAGTTTTTATTTGAGAACTTACCACCAGCATGTAAACGAGTCAGAATAACTTCGACACCCGGCACACCCTCTTCTGGATGAATATCCACTGGCATGCCGCGACCATCATCTATCACTTCTATAGAATTATCTGGATGTAAAATAACTTGAATCTGACGAGCATGACCCGCGACAGCTTCATCAATACTGTTATCGATAACCTCCTGCGCCAAATGATTTGGCCGAGTGGTATCGGTATACATGCCCGGTCGTTTCTGAACCGGTTCCAGTCCTGTTAAGACCTCAATTGCTGAGGCATCGTATTCGTTAGTCATTGCCACGCTTTTAGTTATTTTCTTTGCACCATCCATGATACTCACCGCTTTGCAGTTTCACAAAAATCTGTTCCTAACAGAATTACTTCGTGCCCGAAGAGTATCAGGATAAAAGCCTATTACACAAGGATATAATCCAGAAAGTTGACATAGGTTATCACTGTAGTATTATTGATATATTAGTAAACCCTAATTTAGGAGTCCAAAATGAATATTGATCGTATCGTTTTAATCTTTGCAGGTAGTGTCATTCTTTTGAGTCTTGCGCTCACTCATTATCATAGTCCCAATTGGGTTTGGTTGACGGTATTTGTTGGTGCAAACATCCTGCAAGCAGGATTTACTGGCTTTTGTCCTTTAGCCAAAATGCTAAAAGCAATTGGTAAACAACCCGGTCAGGCTTTCAAGTAACCCCTTTTAATTCATAGAGATTCTGTTATGAAAAAAATACTATTAATTGCAGTTATTTTATCATCAAGCTCCGTTATTGCTGATGAACACCAAGAATTCACTCTGCAGAGTCAGGCAGCTATTAAAGAATTTGCAAGTACGTTAAAGGGCTCATTAGTAGCGGCGATGAAATCTTCTGGTCCAGTAGGAGCCATCAATGTCTGCAATAATGTTGCACCAACGATTGCGAGTGAACTATCTAAGAAATACGACATGAAGATTGCTCGAACCAGCCTAAAAGTTCGTAATCCTGATAATGCTCCTGATAATTGGGAGAAACATGTTTTGAATACTTTTGAAGAACGTAAGTCAGAAGGTGAATCGGTAAAAACACTGACATTCAGTGAAAAAATAACTGGGGATGGAAGCCAGGAAATGCGGATGATGAAAGCAATACCTACTGGTGAAGTATGCTTAATTTGTCACGGTAGTAATATTGCTGAGCCTGTTCAAGCTTCTTTAGATAAGTTATACCCCGATGATCAGGCAACAGGATTCTCGCTGGGTGATATTCGTGGTGCCTTTACTGTACGTAAAAAATCTAATCCATAACAATAAAAAGCCCTCATACTATTTTCATAGTATGAGGGCTTGATATTTAGCAATCGCAAGAAACTTATTTTAACGAAATTGTTTCTGTACGACCATTGACTTCAATATTCAGCTTACCCTCGCTTGCCAACCATCCAATTGCACGCTGAACAACTTTTGCATCCAACTTTGTTGCTTTGGTGATTTTAGTCACACTGCTCTCACCATTCTTATCTAAGTATTTCCACAACGTACCCGCTGCTGTACCAATTACATCTGACATTTATTGATTCTCCATCCAGTATCTATATTAATTATTTGGCAAACTAATGTGCCACTAAACCCGTGAAGGCGTTCAGATAGCGCTATTTTACATTATTTTAACCAATACCAAATAGAGAAGAATTTCCTGATTTCGCCTTAAAACTGCCAAATAGTTATCAAAATTCATCAAATACTTCAAAAAATCACATTTTCAGTTCACTCACGTTTTCCTCAACAGCATCCTCATCTTGCTCCCAACTATATTTCTTTTCAGGTGGTTTAGGATCTTTATTACGAAAAATGATGGCACAAATAATCCCCATCAACGCACCAAACAGATGAGCTTCAAAAGAGATTTCTTCTTTTGTTGGCAATATTCCCCAAACCATACTTCCATAAAGAAAAAATACAATCAGGGATAAAGCCATTGCAGGTTTGTCTCGTCGTAACACCCCAATTAAAAAAAGAAAAAACATCAGACCATGTGTTAAACCGCTGGCACCATAATGATAGGATTCACGCGCAAACAACCAGACACCAAGTCCCGAACCAAAATAAACAATCAAAAAAGTATATTTTGCTGATTTGGGATACTCATAAAATAAGGCCGTAACTAAGACAAATAAAGCCATAGTATTTGAAAAAAGATGTTCAAACGAGCCATGAATAATTGGTGCAAATAATATTCCTAGCAAGCCATCTAATTCTCTGGGATATACACCGTACACACCAAGATCCCATGAAAAGGCTATTTGTAATCCTTTGATTAGCCATAACAGAATAATCGCACTTAACACCTTAATGGCAATGGGCTTTAATAATATTGGATTATCCGTGTCCATCAACATATGCCCGTATTATTCGTTGGCAGGCTTCTAAAACTGTTTTTCTAGGTGCGGCAATATTCATTCGCATAAAACCACTTCCTGCTTTGCCATAGCTAATTCCAGGATTCAATCCTACTTTTGCCTTGTAGATAAAAAACTGTTTGAGTTCCTCGTCTGTCAAACCCATTGCTCGACAATCCAGCCATAATAGATATGTACCCTGTGAGTCTACAATGGTGATTTCTGGTGGATTTAACTCGATAAGTTCTATCACTTTTTTTCGTGTTTCATCCAGATACACCATCAATTCGTCTAACCACATTTCACCACCACGATATGCCGCCTCAAATGCAGTGATACTGAAAGGATTGCTGGCACTAATATGTCCGCTATCGAATACTTTTTGGATCAGTTTCCTATGTTGGCGATCATTTACAATCAAACACGACAAGCCCAGTCCAGCAATATTAAACGTTTTACTCGGCGACACAGCAGTCACAATTGACACATCATCAGTCAAGGTGGCCAAAGGAATATGCTTATAGGTTGGATAAATTAAATCAGCATGAATTTCATCAGAAATTATCGTCATTTGATATCTACGAGCAATATCCAATATGCCTTCAAGTTCATCTCGTTGCCAAACTCGTCCTACCGGATTATGAGGTGAACAGAGTAATAATAATTTAGCTCCTGAAGCGGCACATTGTTCTAGATGTTCAAAATCAACGTAATATTCACCCTGTTCCAATTTAAGTGGATTCTCCACTAACTTGCGACCAGTTTCAGTTACTGCTGAAAAGAAAGGTTGATAAATAGGAGGCTGCACAATAACTATATCATCTGGTTTCGATAAAGCTTCGATAGCAGCATGCATAGAGGGAACGACACCTGGACACATCAGAATAGAATTGCGTTCAATCGACCAATTATGCCGATTTTTAAACCAATCCTGCATCACTGTGAATAAGCTCTCTGGATACAGTGTGTAACCATAAATAGGATGGCTAGCACGTTGTTGTAATGCATGAGTTACAGCTTCTGGAGTAGCAAAATCCATATCAGCAACCCATAACGGTATTACATCTTCGGTACCAAAATAGACTTTTCGGAAATCATATTTAAGACTTGACGAGGTAGTCCTATCTATTATCTGATCGAAATCTATTGGCATTATCGTTTTACCCAAAGTGTTACATCCGATAAAGTATGTTGAAATTTCCGGCTGGTTTCGCGAATTACAAAAGGTATTTGTTGAGGTTCTGCTATTAAATCAAAATGCGGTGCCAATGTGGCTTTCAAACCATCTAATGTCGTGACATTCTCACCATCTTTTTTAACTCCACCTAGCCAATCTTCCTTTTTAGTATGCTCTTCCAACCAAGTGTACGGTGATGCGATTAATAAGATACCTCCCGAATTAATTCGCTCATGAACAGATGATAGAAATAATACCGGGTCATACAAACGGTCAATCAAATTAGCAGCCAACACTACATCATAACCACTGAAGATCGGTTTCAAATTGCAGGCATCACCCTGCAAAAATTCAACCTTATGACAAACTTTGTCCAAGCCTAAATCAACCAATCGACGTTCACGATAAAACATCAATTCGCCTTCATCAGTAATGCTATATCGAATAGAGCCCTGCTCAGCTAATTGCACCCCCAAGTTTATTAAACGTGCAGAAAAATCTATACCTGTGACATGTTCAAAGTGCTTGGCCAATTCAAAACTTGCTCGCCCTACGGCACAGCCCAAATCCAAAGCTTTGATTGCAGGTTTATCACCCAAAGCCTTAATTGCCATTTGTGCCAGAGTTTGTGAAAAATTTGCGACTTCAAAATAACTGTCACCATAATGAAATTCTGCATATTCTGATAGCATTTTGTCCGTTTCATAGTTGGATTCTGCTTGCTGCTCAATCGCACCAGCAACCACATAACGAAAGCCAGCATGTTGGAAAAAGTGCTTACGAAAGGCATAACGTGCAGATTTACGACTTTCATTACCACAAGAAGCCCATGAACCGCCTTTAAACAAATTATGGCGACCATCAAAAGTTGGCATAGTGAAATCATCGTAAAAAGGATGCACTTTAAAACTATCAAATGGATAAATTGCTGTTTCTGTCCACTGCCAAACATTACCAATCACATCATATAGGTCACCATGGGCAAAATGATTAACAGGGCATGGTGAAGCGGAATAATCACCATGTAAATTAGCTGATGCCTGTGCTGTTGTTAATTCTTCTACACCAGAAAAATCATAAATCCGTAGCCATTCATCCTCTGTTGGTAAGCGTACCGATAAGTCTGTTTGTTTAGCCTTCCAATTACAAAATGCCTTGGCTTCATGATAATTAACCTCTACCGGCCAATCCCATGGCATAGCAACCACTTCAGTCATCAAGCGACATTGCCAACCTTGGTCAGATTTAATCCAGAAATTTGGATATTCAGCTTTAGTGAAATCACGCCATTGCAGACCGTCTTGTAGCCAGTAGCTATCATCTCGATAGCCGCCTGCATCGACAAAGGTAAGAAATTCCTGATTACTGACCAAAAACTTACTGGCCTTAAAGGTCTCAATATCAGCCTGATGATCACCATATTCATTATCCCAACCATAAATAGCATCATCATCTGATTTGCCAAGATCAACCTTACCTGCAGAAATTGTAATCAAGTCATTTTCAGGTGAGGTAGCTGTTTCAGTCCATGGTCGCCATGCGGGATGTGTTTGCACGAGTTCCAGCGACTGCTGACGGATCAACACTGATGATGTTTCAATATGGATCTGCTCATGCTCAATACCCATCATGATGGTCCACCATGGGTTTTCCCAGTCGATAGGTAGTGTCAGAGGTGCTTGAGAAATCACCTCATTAACTAGCTCTTTAACCTGTTGCCGATAGGCTCTAACATCTGCGACTGGAGGCCAGTCATAATGGGCATCATTGAGATCATCCCAGCTCATTTCATCAACGCCAATAGCAAACATAGATTCAAATTGAGGATTGATACGCTGCTCGACTAAACCCGCCAAAATCATCTTATTGATGAAAAATGTAGCAGTATGTCCGTAATAGAAAATCAGTGGATGACGTAAAGGAATGGGATTTTGATAAAATGATTTATCATCTATCAAAGTTTCAAACAAAGATTCATAACGTTCGAATGTGGCATTAAAATAACTGGCGATTTCCCTACGCTTAGAATCAATATCGCTGCCAGTTAATAATGGAGTTCTCAAATACTGCGAGGATGACATTCAAACGTCCTTTAAATTCTCAATTATATTAAGACAAATCAGTTCATCCAATGTTACTGATAACATGATTAATTTATCTGTTTAGCTAACCACGCTGTTTTAGCAGAAAGTTCAACAGAACAACTCCATTTGTAGGCCAGATTAATTGTTTCTGCACATGTATATATACCATGACCTTTGACAACAGCTACTTTATAGTTTTTTAGCACATCTGAAACAAGATTAGGTGCTTGTTCAACATATTGCTCATAAGGGACTGTAATCACGGGCACCACAGGAAAATAATACTGGCCCTCAAAATCTACTGGCACAAAATCCTGTCCATTAAGAGTCAGAGCAACAGTGTGTGGACCATGGCTATGAATAACTGCTCGGGCATCCGGATTTTGTTGATAAACTTGAATATGCAGTGGTGCATCTAAAGACACCCCTTCCTCCATAGAGCCATCAATATGGCATCTCACCAAATCATCTGCTTGTATCGTATCAGCACAACAACCGGTCGGTGTTACCCAGATTTCATCATGCCAACGAAATGAAGCATTACCACTATGTGAGTCATTACAACCGTATTGCCTTAACCATCGATAATGATCAACCAATTGTTGTTTTAGTTGCTTACGACTCATCAACTTTCTCATCCTCAAGCTGTTTATCAATATGGCGTAACCATTGCCCTGCCTGATTACGTTCATTTTCGAATGCTACTGCTTTACTAAATGAAGTTTTAGCCTGGGTTAAATCACCAAGATGAAATTGAGCCATACCGAGTAATAAAGATGCTGTTCCTTGTTGATCACCTTCGAGTTTTTGCATACTTATTGACAATGCATCAACTGCTTGCTGCCATTGTTCCAGTCCAAATAAAACCCGACCATATCTCAAATCAGAAATGCCACTATCATCAAGCTTAGCTACTTGCTGTAAAATATCGGCGGCCTTTTGTCCTTCTTTGGCTGCTAACCAGCTATCCGCTAAATGGTTTAAATTATCGAAATCCGAACTGATTACTCCATCAGCAATACCTTTCGTTAGTAATTGTGCCGATTTGTATGGAATATGTAAATAACGGTACATATCTGCTAAATTAATTAGCGTTTTAGCATCCCCCAACTCCAAACGTTGAGCTAACATTTTTACAGCTAGTGCAGTGAATTCTTTGTTTTGCTGTAAATATAAAGCCGACAACTGTGTCCAATATATTTTCTGATAAGGGTACTGGGTAATCAATATTTCCAATACGGAAATAGCTGATTTATATTGTTTCAGTTCCAAATGGGCTGATAATAAGAGCTGATACCAAGCTTCTTTAACAGATTTGTCATTTTTAATCGCAACTCGAATATGCTCAATAGTTTTTTTATAATTTTTCACCCGATAATAAGCACTGGCAATTAAAACATGAGCACTATTTGGTGGTGAAGTTTCTGCCTTCAACCACTGCTCAAGTAACACAATTCCCTCGTTATATTTTTCATCCGCTAAAAATAACTGGGCGAGATTATATTGCAGGTTATGACTCACCTTTTCAGGTAAGGCATTAGAATCAAGAGCTTGCTTAAACAGCTTACGTGCCTGTGGATAATTTTCTTGTGATGAATATAAATATCCTAATGTTTGTTGTACTACTGCCCGTTCATAGGAGCCTTCAGCAGTCTGTTTTAATAGAGCTTTAAGCTTTATTTCAGCCTCGGTATTTTTTTCCGCAGCCATTAACTCCTGAGCAGTACTTAACGCTTTGTAGGTTTTTTCAGTCAATAAATACTGACTGTCTTCTTTAGCCACTGCCACTGTACTTATAAACAGCATCATGATGAGCAAAGGAATTCGAAAAACTAAAATCTTCATCATTTATTTAGCCAACTTGAATTCAATTTCTTGTGTCGCCTGACGCTCAACTGGCTGGCCACCCACTACTTTTGGCTTGAACTTCCATTTTAATATGGCTTTTATCGCTGCTTTATTAAAAATGTTCTTTGGTTTAGCACTCACTACTACTGGATCACGTACCTGTCCGTCTTTAGTAATGGTAAATGATACTGTCACTACCCCTTCCAGACCTCTACGTGAAGCGGCACGTGGATAACGTGGTGGTATACGAACTAATGGAATTACTTCATCATCCATCATCGGGGCGGCCACGGGTGTTGGCACCGCAATTGGAGCTACTTTAGGGCCTGTAGCAAAATCTCCTAAATAAGGACCTCCAGCAATATTTAATGGTACATCAATTTGTGGCACTGATAATTTAGGTGCTGGAGCTTTAGGCTTGGTAGTCTGTGGGGTAGGTGATTTTGGCGGTGGTGGTGGCTTCTTTGGTGGAGGTGGCTTCTTTGGTAATTCACGTTTTTTGGTTTCTGTTCTACTGTCACGTTTTAATCGTACAAAGTCCAGCAAACGAATATCTTCCGTCACCAATTGATCAATACTTTTTACTGAGGTCATTTGTTGCATCAAAGTGAACAAGCCAAGATTCACCAGTACAGCAATAATTAACCCAATGCTTAATCGCATTAACAGTTGCCCTTAATCACGTTGTGCTGCAATAGAAACATTAGCAACACCAGCTAATCTCGCCTGATCCATTACTTCAATTAACAAGCCTGTTTTTGCTTCTTTATCAGCTATGATAACCACTGATCCCTCAGGGTTCTCTGCATGCATCCGTTCAACATTTGCCCTCACTGCCCGACGATCGACCTGGCGTTTATCCATCCACACTTCACCATTAGGTGTAATTGAAATAAGGATATTGGCCATTTCCTTCTTGACTGCTGTTTTTGCAGATGGACGACTCACATCAACACCTGTTTCTTTCACAAACGATGTTGTCACAATAAAAAATATCAACAAGATAAACACCATATCAATCAACGGTGTCATATTAACGTCTGCTATTGCACCACTCTGGCGGCGTGAATGTCGATTTCTCATAATCTTTTAAGTTCCTGTCCTGCTAATCCCTTCGTAAGGCATCGGTAACATTATCCACTGAACGTGTTACACGTTGCTCTAACTGAGTACTAAAATACATGCCAGATAAAGCAGCTACTAATCCACCCATCGTTGTAATTAATGCTACTGATATCCCACCTGCCATGCCACGGGCATTACCTGTTCCAAACACGGTTAACACATCAAAGGTTTGAATCATGCCATCAACAGTTCCCAAGAGGCCCAGCATTGGTAAAGCAACAATTAAAGTCCGAATAGCCATTAAATAACGCTTTAATGATGCCGTACTTTCAGCGATCATGCCTTGACGAATTTTTTGAGCATACCAACTTTGTCGATCAGCTCTGTGCTGCCAATCAGCAATCATTTTCTTAACTTCTGTTGGATGGATAATATAAACAAATAGATAGCGCTCAATGATCAAAGTCCACATCAATACCGATGCAACCAAGATTGCCCATAACACCAGACCGCCATTTTCCATAAGCAGTCGAATGCTAAATAGATTATTCGCTAATGCTTCCATTCTGCTTTTCTGCGTTACGAGCTATTAATGCAGCACTTTCTTCATCTAAGATTTGTACTAAACGATTGCTTTTACTTGATAAAGCACTATGAATCAACAAAATTGGAATAGCGACTGCTAAGCCTAGTTCTGTGGTCACTAGAGCTTGTGAAATACCACCCGACATTAATTTCGGATCACCAGTTCCAAATAACGTTATTGATTGAAATGTCTCAATCATGCCTGAAACAGTACCTAAAAGCCCTAACATTGGGGATATTGCCGCCAATATTGCCAGCGTTACCAAACCGCGTTCGATTTTAGGGATTTCACGTAAGATAGCTTCATCAAGTTTTAATGACAAAGTCTCAACATCTTGAGCCAAAGTATCGCTATAAACCGATAAAATTCGACCGAGAGGATTCTTTAAGCTTGCTTCGGTACTTTTCTGCTGTCGTGCAACACCACGTCCCACAACAGTCAAAGAATAAAAACGTTGTAATGCGATTATCAAACCAATAGCCCCTAGGCCCAAAATAATAAAACCTATCCAACCACCTTGTTGAATACGTTCTTTTAAATCTGGTGCTAAAACCAATAAGGCCATAATCGCACCTCGTGTTGGGTCAATAACAACGGGTTGTAATGATGAGTCTGTAGTTGCTTCAAAATTTGCTACTAGACTCTGTAAACGTTCTGTAGGTTGGCGACCTAGTTCAACTAAGCTGCCTGTTTCAGGTAAATATCGTAGAAACTTACCTTCACTAAAAGCGGTAAACACACCAATACGAGTCACTTCACGATCTTCGACTTTCCCTTGAGCCGTAATAATGGGAGCTGAGAATCGACTCACTTTAGCTGATTCAGTCATTTCTTCTTGCAACATTAGCCAAAACTCTCGCAGTTCCTCAATTGTTGGCTGTTGTTTATGCTCAGCTAAAGACGTTAGAAACTTTTCCCGATCTGGTTTTTGTGCTGAAATCATTGAATTCTCAAGCACACTACGACTATCGTTTGCCATCTGACGAACGGTACCAAATAATTCACCCAATGATCCTGATTTTTCTTGTAAAAGAGCCTCTCTTCTGGCTAAGCTTATCTCCTGATCGTGAAAAGCCTGATTAAGTAATTCAGTTCTTTGTTCTTCAAAAGCTAATTGTACTTTTGCTTCAGCCAACATCCGAGCCTGGTCATCTCGTGCTGTTACAAATTCTGCTTCTCGCAATTTATTTTGTTGC
Source organism: Gammaproteobacteria bacterium (assembly GCA_003645385.1). GTDB lineage: Bacteria > Pseudomonadota > Gammaproteobacteria > Nitrosococcales > Methylophagaceae. The sequence goes on from QNEY01000012.1 coordinate 11,598, forward strand.
TGCTCAAGCACGCGTTCACGTTTGACCTGCTTGAGTAATGCATCCAGATTTTCAGGTTTTTCTGCTGCCAGTAACGAGAGTGACGGCAATATAAGCAGACTTAAAAATAACGTTGATATGGCAAGCTTCATTGCGATACCTCCGCTGTTTTAACGGGTAAGATTAACAAATCCGGTGGTAACTCTTTTCTTGCGATTTTAAGACCTTGGCTAATAGTTCGAATGTATTCGCTATCTAACTGTTGCCATTGATTTTCTTTTTGATCCCACATGCCTACTTCAAGACTATCTAGAGTCATGTAATATAAATTAACACGACCAATTCGGAGAAAATCAACAGTTCTGATATCACCTTCAATTGTGAGTTCACCTTGATATCCTTCGATAGTTCGGCCGTATTCTGTTTCAACTTGATAGGCTTCTAGAATTCGTCGGTATTTTTCTGCAAGAGTAACATCGGCACGTTCCATTAAGGTCTGCAGCTGTACAAGTCGAGCTTGTCTTTCATCAGGTAAAAAAGGAATATCTAATGCTACGAAATCAGTCATCACATCAACCATTTGAACCATTAGAGGTACGATATCGCGCCGTGTAGTTTCAATATTGCGTAATTGCAAACCTATAGAGTCCAATTCCCTTTGCTGAGATGTGACCAACTTATCAAGCTGGTCGTTATAAGCCCGCAAGCTATCCGTTTGTCTCAGAACCTCACGATATTCTGCTAACATCTGAACCGTTTCATCAGCCAGACCATCAATCTGTTGCTGAGATTGTTGGGCCGAAATATCACTTTTAACTTGAGTGTCTATTGCATGATCAAGACTTCCAGCATCAGTTGTCATCACCGGTATTGCTGCTAGTAAGATTATTTTAATCCAGTGTTGCCCAATCCATTTTTGTCGCTGCATAAAATTATATTTCCACCTAATATGATGAGTTATGTGCTGCTAATCGAGCGCCATCACCAAAAAACCCAGACGCCAATAATAGCAAGAGAAGTACATACAAGGAAACGCCAAATCACAAAAGATTACTCTAAAACAGGTATCAAGCAGGCAAAAAAAAGCCAGACATTAAGTCTGGCCTAAACCTTCATAAGAAGGAGAGAGAAATATAAGTCATATGAAAAGCTGAATCTCTAATAACTTACCGCATATGATACAGGTGTCGAACTCTTTATAAATGAGTAACTTATCCTAAATAGTCAGGAAGTTTTTCCTGATTAAGAATTCTGTCTCTTAGCATTTTCTTCTTTCTCCCCTTGTTATTATCTCTATTTCAGATGAAATAGTATTTTATTTTACAAACCCATTTTTCTTTAAGCTTGTTATAGTGATTTCGGCAAGGTTGTTCACTACACTTTGATAAGAGCCCGGATTAAAGCTTTTTGTCTCTGCAGCCCACACTAACTGCTCTGAATCAACAGAAAACACCTCGCTTCCAATCCTGATAGTTGTCGTTTTTTGTATATAGCCAGGGCTGTATGTCATGTACATGGCTGAATGATAACTATTATAATAGCCCCCCCCCATGCCCATATAAGGGTTAAAATCATAGTTTGGAGGTATATATCTCTCCGACTCATCATAGTCAATTAATTTTGCAACTAATACTGCATCGGCCTGTGTTGTTTTAACAGCCTGTTTTAACTTGTCTTCATCATCATAGGCTGCCAAGTCTGATATGAGCGTATAACTTGCAACTGCATCGAGTCCATTTTCCTTGAATTTATCAACGATTGCATCTTCGTAGGCACGCCGGTATAAGGTATTTTCAATTACACCAATCACTATAAAACGATTGAGCTGTTGTCCTTGATAACTTTTATCCCTCCATTCAGTAACAAGCTGTGTTGAAGCACATGCAAATAACAGCAACGCTAGAATTACTATCGAAATCCTAGAAAATATCCTGTTCTCTATCATAATTTAATTTCTCCGAAAACTATTTTAAGCTTATGCGTATAGCACATCGAAACGTACTGTAGCTATGATGATAAGCCATGACCAATTGCAAACCGCATAAGTTCTGCTGTTTTACTAATATCCAGCTTACTTTTTATCTGGGTCAGATTATTTGCAACAGTCTTATAGCTGATTCCTAATACCTCAGAAATTTCAGTCATACTTTTACCTTCACCCAATAATCTTAGAATCTCCAGTTCACGCCGAGACAAATCACTCAAAGCACTAGTTTCGGCACCGATATTTAACATTGCTAACTGCTGAGCCGTGTCAGGGCTAAGATATGTTTTACCAGCCAACACTTTCTCAATAGCTTCTACTAAATGGTCTGCCGCATTATTTTTAGTAATATAACCTTTGGCTCCGGCCTGCATTGCTCTAGAGGCAAATACTGGATCTTCATGCATGCTAAACATCAATATTTTAGCATTCTCCCTATTTGCACGCATTTTACGTAAAACTTCTAAACCACCTATTCCCGGCAAAGTAATATCTAACAGTACCATGTCAGGATAATTTTCTTGAAATAGACGATACCCTTCTTCACCTGTTTCAGCTTCAATTACTTTGGTCGAAGGAACCTGTTGAATAAGCTGCCGGCATCCCGCTCGTACTATAGGGTGATCATCTACTACTAAAATTGTTATTGTTGGCTTCATAAACTGTCATTTCCTTTTAATGGAATCAAAACTCGTACTTGTAAGCCCCTACCTTCTTCAGTATCAAAGGCAATTCTCCCCCCTAAAGCTGAGACTCGCTCACGCATGCCAATCAAACCAAAACCCCTTATCAGGTTTGCATTTAAACCAACACCATTATCGGTAACAGAGAATTTTAATGTCTCTTCATCTCTCCGCATTTCTACTTTTACATGGCTGGCTTTGGCATGACGAACACAATTAGTTGTACATTCCTGAATAATTCGATAGACAGTCACTTGCAGGGTATCAGGCAAATCCCGACAATCTCCGACAAAATCCCATTCCCAATCAATTTCAGGCTGCCTGTCACGCCAGTTTCGCAGCATATCTCGTAAAGCATCTGTCAGACCCAGATCATCTAGAGTCATCGGTCGTAATCGGCTTAGCATTTTACGTACTAAAGATTGAATATGATTAGTTATTGTTTTTACAGAACCGACCTTTTGCTCTACCTCTGTCAAAAGATGAGCATTTGCAATACGTTCTATGTCAGCTAGATCTACCCGAATACCAAATAAACATGGTCCTAATTCATCATGGAGTTCACGTGCTAATTCTCTACGCTCTGTTTCTTGAACAGCCAGCATATTTCCCGCTAAAGCATGATTTTCTACCATTGTTTTTTCCAAAACACCAGCCATATGATTAAAGCGATTCTGAATAGGAGTTAACTCTTTTACTACTGATGTTTCAACTCGAGCAGAGAAATCCCCTTTTTCCAATTTTCCCAAAGCATCAGAAAGCTCTCCCAGAGGTTTAAGGCCTTGACGTAAAGCCATATAAATCAGACCCACAATTAAAACTAAGAAAAAGCTCCCTAGCGAGATTAACACCTGTACATCTCGCCACACCTCCATTACCTCATCACTAGGATCTGCTTCAACAACTAAATAACCATAAGACTTACTGCCTTTTGTAATCAATCGTCTGAAAGCAACGGCCTCAGGTTCCATCATTTTGATAAACCAATTTGGCGCATCGGGTTTGCTGATAAAATTGGCATGTTCTTCAACTCCAATTAATGGTTTACCATTCATATCTTCAAACCAGGCACGAATATGTCTAGTCCCTTTAACACTGTCAACTATCAATGTTAATCGCTCACCTAAATCATTTGAAAACCGTAAGGTTGGCAATGCATTAATCAACAACCCCTTCGCTAACTGAGTGCTTGATTTCATTTCAGACACCAATGCTTGCCGAGCATTTTGTACCATAAAATATCCAGCTGCCGCGAAGTTAATCACCAATATAATGGTCACAATTACTACTATGCGAAATTTTAAGCTCATAATCATCGGTATTTAGATAAATATAAGCTAGAATTATCGCACATCTTTAATTTATTGGTCTTTGCATAATTTAAATACAAAAGATCAGTTAAACCATTTAGGAACCAACGATGAAAACCAATCACGATCTCTTTACTCAGGCCCAACACCACATCCCTGGGGGTGTAAACTCACCTGTTCGTGCCTTTAAAGGTGTCGGTGGAGACCCCATTGTTTTCCGTGAAGGTAAAGGTGCCTGGATAACGGATGCCGAAGGCAAGCGTTACATTGACTATATAGGTTCGTGGGGACCGATGATTTTAGGTCATGCCCATCCTGAAGTTATTAATGCCGTACAACAGTCAGCATCAAATGGTTTGGGCTTTGGTGCCCCAACTGAAATCGAAATCGAAATGGCTGATACTCTATGCCAACTAGTGCCTTCAATGGAGCTGGTTCGTATGGTCAGCTCAGGTACTGAAGCTACTATGAGCGCCATTCGTCTAGCACGTGGCTTTACCAATCGCGACAAAATTGTCAAGTTTGAAGGTTGTTATCATGGTCATGCTGATTCTTTGTTGGTTAAAGCCGGATCAGGTGCTCTCACACTAGGTGTTCCCTCATCAGCCGGTGTGCCCGCATCATTAGCCGAACATACCTTAACCC
>QNEY01000013.1 GCA_003645385.1 Gammaproteobacteria bacterium
AAATTAAAGCAATGGCAGGAAGTGGTGGGATGTGTCTGCAAAACACAGCAAGAGGCAAAGGAAGACCTTGTTTAGCCAAAGGAGTATTTGCCCTAAACGCTGGTGACATTCTTGTTTGCATTGTAGGACAAGATGGCGATGTTGATGCTACTACAAACACAAGCCCTATGTCTGCTGGTGGTGGTGGTATGTCTGCTGTCTTTTTGAATGATGTGCCTCTTTTGATTTCTGGTGCTGGCTCTGGTGCAGCCTATTACTATCATGGGACTGCCGATGGTGTTCAACATGGTAATATAACTTCTGATGGTAGGGAAGGTAGAGTAGCAACAGGATCAAGTGCTGGTGGTGCCATGGGCGAACCTGGAGGAGCAAACAATGCTGGCTCTGGTGCAGGTTGGAACGCTGATGGTCATGGGAGTATAGAAGGTCCATCGTATAGCATTGGCTCTGGTTCTTATTTCACTGGCATGACAGGCGGTATTAATAATTATCAAGATCAAGGTCATGGTGGTTTTGGTGGCGGTGGTGCTGGATGTGCTGCTGCATCTTATTGTGGAGGCGGTGCTGGTGCTGGTGCTGGAGGAGGGGGCGGTGGTACAAACTCAGGCAGCAATGCTTATGTTGGTGGTGGAGGAGGTACTTATGTTTCTCCCATAGCAACCGACCCATTCATTAATAGAACCTCAGATAATGAGGATAACCAATACATAGAAATAACTCGCATGGATGAGGGGGATAATTCTCCTGGATTTTTAGGTGGTGAAGAAGTAAAAGTCGACAGTAGATTAATTATTCCAGTAAGAAAAACAGTGAGGCTATAAAATGGCAAATCCATTAGTTGACTTGCAGAAGTTAGTAGGTGCAGAAACAAAGAAGTCTTTCACCGCAACTGTGGTCACCGTACTTGGTCAGAAAGTGAAAGTGAGGCTCAGTACAGGCAACACCATGATTGTATGGGGCAGTGCAGATTTGAATGATACAGTGATGATAGTTGGAAAACAAATAATTGCAGTTGTAGGACAAGAAGATAGACCCACAGTTTTTATAAACTAGAAGGAGAAATAAAGTATGAAGATCGAAAGAGTAACAGATATGTGCCACCCCCTCATGGTTGATTGCATTGAAAGAATAAACAATAAGGTCATAAATGCTCATAATGCCCCTATGCGGCTCTTTGAGTCAGGGCGTACCCATGACAGGCATAGTATGTTAATTCAACGTGGTAAGACCAAGGACGTAGTCTCACGACATCTTTTCAACATTAAAAATGACCCACCATTGTTTTGCACCGCAGTTGATTACGTTTATTACGATAAAAAGTGGTCATGGAATTTGCGTGACAGCACTATACAATCATGGTTTATATTGTTTGGCAACCTTGTGCTTGATGAGTGCCCCGAACTTGAGTGGGGTGGACAAAACAGGAAGTCAACAAACTACTGTCATTTTCAATTAAGACGTGCTATACTTGTTGATAATTTAGATAAGTATCCGTGTGTTGCCCCATAATAGGAGAGAACTATGGCTACTAAAGCCCCAGGAATAAAAAATTTTTACAGAGGTGACACACGTAAATATCTGGTCACAATCAGAGATAAGGAAACGGGTGACCCTGTTTCAGTCGATGGTGGTGTCCTGACAGTTACGTTCAAGGCAAGTAAATCAGATCTTGACGCAAATGCGGCACTACAGGTTATTGTAAATGCTGTTGAAGCTGACCCTGCCAATCCTACTGGTGAAATTCGCATTGTTCTGACAAGCACTGATACTGATATAGAGCCAGGAAACTATTTCTATGATTTCCAATTTGTATCAACCATCGATGAAGTAACAACAATCTTGCCTCAAGAGAACCAAGAGGATAAGGTAAAGATCTTAGAAGATGTGACAAGGACTTCCTAAAATGTCTAGCGGCGATATCATACATGCATACCTAGTTGAGGAAATAATCTATGCTGATATTGTTGAAGAGGCTATAGATGTTTCTATACTAGAGGAGACTATTGCGGTTGAATTAGTCGAGGAGACCATCTTAGTTGATATGTCTCCTGAGATTATCGAAGCCAGTATTGTTGAAGAAACAATAATTGTAGAAGTTGAATCTTTTTGCAACCCCTGTGGCGACCCCACACCACAGCCCCCTTCTGATAACTTTTTAATATTTGATAGCGATGGTTCTTTGACGGTAGGTGATTTGATTTATCAGTCATTGACATTGGATAAGTACGCAATTAAAGTTATTGACAATCTATCTGAAGGACCAGTACTGGGAAGGGTGTTAGAATTACTAACTGGTACAGAAGTTAAAGTACTACCAATCGGAGAAATAACTGTTGATGCTATTTTACTGAAAGGTAAGAATGTATTCATCAGTGCTGTTGGGGAGTTCACCTCAACCGTACCATTAACGGGTTACGTACAATTCTTAGGGGTAGCATTGACCCCAAATTCATTGTACTTAGATCCAGAATTGAGAAGAATAAAGAGGGCATAATGAGTGATGAGGTAGAAGTAGAAGTAGTTGATGAATCTAATAAGGTGTTCCTTACTCCTGAAGAACTGTATAAGGTGAATCTAAATACGGAACAGTTCATTGTATATGAACGAGACAAGAAGATCATTGAATTACGTTTGGAATTAATTAGGGCACAAACAGAACTTGCCAAAGCACAAGTTGTTATCCTTTCTAAGGATGAAACAATCCTCAAAATGCAAGCTGTACGTGCCCATGAGCAACATGCAGTATTTAACGATAAGTCAAAGCAATACATGAAAGGCGTAGCAGTCGATCATGGTTTGCCAGAAGATAGCAAATGGGGCTATAACCCTGAAACTGGTGAGATTGTTTTAGAATAGCTGCACGCAAATGGAGGGGCATGGCAATCAGCACTGGGAGTGTGATTGAACATCACACATAATTTATCTTAAAACGGAGATTTTTCTAATGGCACGTAAATTTATTTATGTAAATGCCGATGGTGATTATCAAGAAACTCCTGGGGCGTATGAACAATCTGACTTCATTGCTGTTTCTGCTGGTGTAGCAGACGCAGGTAAGCCTATTGTTCTTGACGCTGCTGGTTTGATTGATGGTTCCATGATTGATGAAACAGACATTCATCACGGCGACCTTGATGGTCTCGGAGACGATGACCATACTCAATACATCCTTGCTGATGGTACCAGAGCATTTTCTGGTAATCAAGCACTGGGTGGTAACCTTTTAACTGGTGTACAGGATCCTGTCAATGCTCAGGACGCAGCCACCAAAGCATACGTTGACCTAATTGCTCAAGGTTTGAAACCAAAAGCAAACGTAGAAGTTGCCACTACTGGCAATATTACTTTGGCCTCTGCACCTTCAGCAATTGATGGGTATAGCCTTACCGCAGGTGATCGTGTACTCGTACACAATCAAACAGATGACACTGAAAACGGGGTTTACGTTTTCAATGGTGCTGGTTCTGCCATGACACGGGCTGATGACTGGGATTGTTCTGTACCTGATGGTGAGTTTTACAATGGTACATACACCCCTCGTGTTTTGAATGGTGCCACTTACCAAGATTACAGTGTAGTTGTTGTAAGTACTGGTTCTGGTACAGGGGGTTCCCATGTTTGTGGGACTGATTCTGTAAACTTTACTTCACTATCTTCTCCATCAGCTTACTCTGGCGATGTAGGTATTACACTTGATCATGGTGCAAATACTATTGCTGTTGACATAGCTGACACAGGGTCTGGTCTTGCATTTGGTGGTGTATCCAGTGATGAGTTGACTATAAATTGGTGTAGCAGCTTTACCATAAATTCACCAGAGCCTGGATCTGTTATAGCAGCCACCGACCTGTGTACCACTGCATTGTACCTCGGTGCTTCTATTGTAGGTATACATGATACCGCAGATAACTTTGCGGCTAACAATGTTGAGGATGCTCTGGCTGAACTTGCTGGTGCCCCACCACCTGATTTCAACACATTCTCTGCTGGAGAAGCAATTTCCAAAGGTGATCTGTTGTACATGTCTGGTGTTGATACTGTTTCCATCTTACCCATTGGCAATAATTATTATGCTGTTGGTGTAGCTGGTGCAGATGCATTGCTTGCGGCTGATGTTCCAGTACTTAAAGATGATACCTTAATTACAGGTATCCTCACTGGTGCTACCGCTGGTAATAAGTACTATTGGAATGGAACTGACTGGACTACCAGTATTCCTTCTGGTGGCGGTGCTTACGTATGGCGTCTTGGTTGTGCGGTGAACTCAACAGATGGTATCGTTGAGACCGAATTTATCAAGCGTAACAGTGCGTAATTAACTTTTGCATGTGTTGGGGTGTAAAAGCCCCAACACATCACACAGGGGCAAATAGGAGCTCTCATGGCAACAAGGGTAAAAGCATTAGTAGCTGAACGCAACGGCATTGAACTTGAATACCGTGAGGAGATAAATCCTTTTGGTGATTTGTTGCAGGCGTTTGGTATGCTTTGCAATGATGAGATTACGGTTGCTGGTGGTAATACTGACCCTTCACTTGGGGTGGGCTTTGAAGCTGCTGTAGGATCTGTGTACTTTTGCAGTAATGGAAACATATATAAAAAGACAGGTATAGCTGACACTGACTGGACTATTTTTTCAGGTGGCAGTGGCGGTGCAATTTACATGAAGGACATTCTGGATGTGGACAATGCCCTCGACCCAGATAACGAACAAGTATTAATGTTTGATACCGCAACAGAAAAATGGTATGCTAAAACAATTTGCCAAGAAAGTGAAGATTACGGTTTAATAACAGTACCCGTTGATTGCGGGAATTCCGACTGGGGGAGTGTAGCGTAATGTCTAAAGAAGTCAAACGCAGAAGAGGTACTCAGGTTGAGCACGACGCTTTTGTTGGTGCAGAAGGTGAGATAACTGTTGTTACAGATGATCACACTTTACGTGTTCATGATGGTACGACTCCAGGTGGACATGCAGCAGTTGGACCTGAAGGACCACAAGGTATCCCAGGAAATGATGGTGCTGACGGTGCTGACGGTGCCCAAGGTATTCCTGGAAATGATGGGGTAGATGGAAATGATGGTGCCCAAGGTATTCCAGGGAACGACGGTGCCCAAGGTATTCCAGGAAATGATGGTGCCCAAGGTATCCCAGGAAATGATGGTGCTGACGGACAAGGTTTGCCTACTGGCGGTACCACTGGGCAGGTAGCCAAAAAACAATCCAACGCTGACTTCGACATTGCATGGGAAGATGAATCTGGGGGTACAACAGCCCACAATAGCACAACTGAAAGGGACGCTGACGATGCCCACCCTTTGACTTCCATCACAGATTTGCCTGAGACACTACATACCAAACGTGATAAAATGTGTGGTATTTCTCACAGACCACATTCCGAAATCATATATGAGGAAGCAACAAAAACGCTTACTCTACAGCCAGCTTCGGGAACAACTGAATTTAGTATTTGGTCATTAAACAAGGAGTTCATTGTAACTGATTCAGCACCATTATCTATTGTTTTGCCCACAACTGACCCAAGGATAATGGTTTGCATGGACGGTAATGGCGATTTAATCACTACAGCAAATATTACCCCAGATTCTTTTGAATCAAATCATTATGCCATTATAGCTTATATTGCTTGTATCCCATCTTTAAATGAAGTGTTCTCTGTTCAAGATATGCGATTCGATGTAGGCATGAACGCTGCCACTAGAAATTCCCTTGTGATGATGTTTGGTACTAAGTACAAAGAGGGATTGGCTTTATCTGACTTCACTATCAATGGTAGCGGTGATGTCCCTGAGGATGCACAATTCAGTGTTGAGGAGGGTAATGTATGGATGGCTGATTTTTCAACTCACTGTCCAGAGTATGCTTTCCCAGCTAATCTACCAATAGCTTATAAAATTGGACAGGAGTGGAGAACTAAAGAACCTGATGCGTTTTCGATGGTGTATGAAGGATCTGTTGGCGGCGATTATACTGGCACTCGTGTGCCATATAATCATATTGATCCACTTACTGGTGATGGTTCTCTTGTTGAATCACCAAACAATGATTTTGTGTTAGTGCATGTCTTTGTAGGACAAGGAGCCGTAGATAAATGCTTCGGTGTTCAGGGACAATTCAGTTATACCAATGCTACTAATGCTAGAAATGGAGCATTGGATGAATTAACCAGAATGATTCTTTCAGCTTTCATGTCCAAGTTTTTTACACCAATCGGTACAATTATAATTCAAACTGGTAATGGTAGAAGTAATGTACCCCATGCAGAAATTGTATCCACAGATCAAGGTGACAACTATGTAGACTTTCGATTATTCAATGCGATGATCGGGTCTGGTTCCTCTGGGTATGTAGAAGCCCCTGTTGATGGTTCGTTCTATGGTCGTGTTGATGGGCAGTGGAGTAAAGGGTACACACAACTTGAAATAGATGCTCTGCTTTCTTTAAAGATGAATTGGAGAAATGAATGGTTAGATGGAACCTATGAAGCCAACGATGTTGTTCGTGACGGTAACTGGACAATGGTTGCTAATGCACAAACAATAGATAAGCCAGCCCCGACTGAAGTTGGTATTCCTCAGTATGGATATGAAGGTACTGATGCAGTAGTAAATAGTACGACAGCAAAACAGATCATTTACGGAAACCGTTATATGTCGTCTGGCTTATATCAGTTGATGGGATGGAGACTGCTCACATCTATTGGTCGTGTGTACGATGTATACTTGGTGAAAGATCCTACTGGCACAAAGATAGTGGAAATGATTGGCAGCTTTACCGCTATTGCTGATGGATGGCATGAAGTCAGTATTGCTCCTATGTTTATTAAAGAGGGAACAGTATTTGATATAACTGTTGTCATTAGAGAAGAAGCACCTGTAGCATCTTCTTGGACAGGCGACTGGGATTACACCACACCAAACAATACAGGAACTCCCAATAATGGAGAGATCATTCATGCAAATAGGGATGATAACTTTCTTCGTATCAGTGTACAGGATAATGGTGGCACCGACAGAGTAGCTGAATTACTTGCTTTAGGAATTGGCGATACTATTTCCGCTGGTGTTATCACTTGGACAATTCAGTCATCTTCTGACGAAGGTACTTACATAGAATTTGAAATAACTCCAACCATTCAAAGCTCTGATGGTGTCAAGACATTCACTTTCAGTACCATTACTGCAATAGCATTAGAATATGCTTCTGAAACGGACTATTGGGAATTGATTGCTGGTGCTTCTGGTTTATTTATTGCTGATGGAGACTATGATGATATAGTTCCAAACGATAATGCTTATGGCATTGATATTTTTTTCCAAGAAATGAGTATGTCAGATGATTGGGATATACTGGCTTTCTCTGGTGGTGTATCTGCTACTGGTGCTGATGATGGGAAAGATCAATACCGTGAGCCTATGGATACTGGTCTGTATGAGGGCGGTACATTCAGTAAAGGTACAGGTGATCTCGATCTTGATATACTGAGTGGTCATGGCGTAATCATTGATGCAATCACGAACCCTTATGATATAGGCATTACTGATGTTGAATGGGTAGATCAAACCATTGTAGTAACCCCTGTTGCAATGGATACCCTTGAAATTCACAATGTATATGTTGATATCACAGGGACACCGTTCACAGTTGCTTTGCAGAATGATGATCGTGATGTGGTTGAAAATATCAGACTTGGTTGGATTGAAGTTCAGAATGGTGTAATACTTGGAGCAATAGTTGCTCCTCATGTCATTGGACAGACAAGTGTAAACCTCGCTGATATGTTTCATGGTATAAGTGATGCTTCTATTTCAACTGGATTGAGAGTTAAACCTTCATCTGGATTGGATATATTTGTTGAAGCAGGTAGGTTGCTACTTCCTGGGATTGGTTGGCATACAACTCCAAAGAGTCAGAACTATTATGATGTTCCACAAGCTGGTGATGAAAGTACGCCTGTTATACTGAACATATTTAATCAATTAGGCAACCCTGTTATGGCAGGACAGCCCACTATACCAAAGAATTATGACAACGCTGGTGTTTTAGAACCCTTAACTGGTGGTGAAGCTGTTATTCATTATCTGTTCTTCTCAGCAAGTGGTTATTCTCTGCAATTAGGAACAACGCCTTATGCTGATTTCAGACAGGCATACAAAAACCTCTGTGATGACTATGATCATTTTACTTTCGCTCTAGGATCAAATGTCTCAGGACGAAGTATTGTACTTGCACAGATAGTTATTAGTAATGGAGCACTTAATTTTAACAACAAATCCTTAGCTGATATTGTTTCAACGATAAACAATGAATCTGGAAATACCATATCACCAGTTGATCTAACACTTGTTCCTCAATATCTGCTGAACACTGTAGCAGCCGAAGACTTGACAATGGGTGATGAACTGTCAATGGATATCAATGGACACTTACAAAAGTATCCTGCCTCTGGTGGCGAGGGTACATCTGAATTTACTACGGATGATGTCGATTTTCATTCATCTGTATTTTTGAATACAGCGAACAATCAAGGCATCATCGTCTGGCGAAATGCTACTAATACGAATCAAATTAACTTCAGAACAGCACAAGGGGAAGCGAACGGCACGGTTACATATTCTCCGATAGGCACTATGACTGTTGGAAATAATGTCTCAGTAATAAGAACATGTAAAATTACTGCTTCAATGGCTGGAATGATATGGGCTGATAGTAATGGTGTGCATCTTGTTGTTTTTTGGAATAACGGTGTAGGTTCTGCTCCATCGTATGGGACATCACAACAGTTGCAGTCAGGCACAATAACTGATGTGGATGTTTGTTGGGCAGATAATGAAAGTCATATAATCGGTGTATTTTGTTACAATGGAACAGCCTACAATATGTATTGCGAGATCAGTGGATATAATGTTAGCTCTCCACCCTACAGTGCAATAGGAATGATAAATGGAACACAATGTCGATGTGCATCTGAAGGTGGTAATGTTGTTGTAACTACCATCAGTGGTACATCTTCTAATTGGAGAGAAGCTGCATGGGATAAACCACTGTGGAGCACTGGTAGATATGATGATCAAACAAGTGCAGTAGCACAAGCTGGATGTACTAATCATTGTGGCATGCAAGTTCAAACAGGGAACATACTTGCTCAGTTTGAAAATGCTGGAGTATTGCAAACATATACAGCCACTTATTCATCTGGATCATCTATGGGTACACCAACTACTTATGGAGATCCTATAACTGGTGAATGGGGTGCATTGATAAAAACTGATTCAGGCATAGGATATTCTGTTGTCCTTCTTGACACTGGGTTTATTGAAATATATGAGGGTACTATCACAGGGACATATCAGCACATTTATACATCCACTTTTAGTGCTGGTGTTAATGCTGTCAGTATAGGTGCCATAATGTTTGGTGCTGTTTTTGGTATAGGTGTCATAGATGATCATACATGGTCAAATTATGTAATTCTTATTGATTCTTCTGTAACAAGAACAGATCACTTTGTTGCTGTTGCCCCGTCAAATATTACACAAGGACAAAGGTTCGATGCAGACATTGCTCTACCATTGATTACATTGCCAAGGGAATATGCTCCAGGAACTACTTATGAGTATGGTCCTTATAAATACCAAGTGATTACACATAACCAAGCTGTAATAATCATCGAAGCTACAATAATTATGTAGGAGAAACCAATGGCAGGCGGAAGAAAAATAATAGGGTCAGATATAATTCAAAGCCGTATGAAAATGGTCACTGATAAGAATGTCTGGCAGTATATCAAAATGATCAATAGGCAACTCACGAACAATAACATTCGTGAGGACGGTTCTATTGATGTAACAGCCAACTTCATTGTTGATCCTGACTTGCTTATCACTTTAGAGAATATGTATCGTGAACAGGGCTGGGATAGATTTGAAGTGACTCATACTGAACCTGCTGATGGGTATTCAGGTAAAACAATTATAAGAGTTTATCCATATCCACCACAAGGGTAATGTCATGTCAGAGCAAAAGGAATATTTTTCATCAAACATCATAGGATCAATACTTGTCATATTTCTTACATCTGCACTTGCTTTCTTCACTTACCTTGTTACTGAGATAAACGAAATAAGTAAAACACAGGTGAGGGGTATAGAGCACATAACGATACTCAAAAATATAACCAATCAAGTTGACGACCACGAACAGCGGTTAAGGAAGTTGGAAAGCAAATGAAACATGCGACCAAAGCCTGCTTTTTTATTTTATTTGTAGTCAATATGATTATATGTTACCGTATCAGTAGACAACTAAATGAGAGAATGGACGCTGTGATTTGGACACATGATCACACACCATCTAAATCAATCAAGGCCATAAAAGTGTTGGAAGAACGCATATATGAACTTGAACGGAAGAGGACTATACCATGAGTGAGGGATGCGGCAACTGTGGGGGCGACGGAAAGTGCACAGAACATTCAGCTATTGAGACTCAGATGGATACACTCAAGGAGCTACCAAACACAGTAAGTAAACTGACTGGTATCGTAAGTGTGATTGCTGGTCTTTTCGCGTTGCTGGTTGGTCTGGCGTTCAATGCCCATTTTGAACAGATACATCAATCTGATAATATGGTTAAGCGACTTGATGCTTTTGGTGTGCAGATAAGTGCAATGGGTGCGGAACACAATCTAAATAAACAAAGGTTGGGTGAACGCCTTGTGCGTATTGAAACACAGATAGAGTCAGTACACAGAAGTAGGAGCAAAACAAAATGAATCCTATCCATGCGTTGATGAACACTCTCCTGCTATTTCTGGTGTACGATGCATTGATCTGGTCGGCCTACCTATTCAGACATAGCCGTTGGTTAAAACGGCACCCCACTGCTGCTGGCTATTGCGACAGAATAAGTTATTGTATGCTTGCCATGGCTTCAGTCATGACAGGTATCTTTATTACTGGTCTAGGCATTATGTGGCTATGGTACAAAACAAACTTTGGCTACAACATCTATTGCTACTCAGTAATTCTATCTGTACATGTCAGCACCATCCACCTGTTTGCTTTGCTGGCTCACTGCACCTCCCTTGATATATGTTATTGGCCTCCTATAAGTAGAATGGTAAGTGAAAAAATAGTTCAACCCATTAAATGTAAATATGGGAAATGCTCCCCACACTCTAAAGGAGGGTCACATGATAAAACACATTAGCATGAAGAAGTACATACCTGTTTTGCTGGCATTGCTGGTACTGGCAGGTTGTGCTAGAGAGTATGAGTCTAACATGCAAGCACGAAAAGAAATTGCATGGTCACAGGCTACAAACCAAAGGATGGCTGTACAAGATGTCATGGCTGTTGTAGCCAAGATACTGAACCCGTTTGAAGAGCAGGCTATTATTCAAGCACAGCAGCGATTCAATGAGCAACCAGTAGTACTGGGGAGCAGCAACGCAAAAACACCTGTAGGTGACAATTATGCGATGTACTTGTTTGCTGAAACCATGGGTAAGATGATTGAGCAGCAAGGCCAAGCTGAGATAATGAGGGCACGGGCACAGGCTATCAATTTTATGGTACCCATCATCCAAGCTATCTACGCTCAGAACATGGCGGACTTTGGAACCCCTATGTCATCTAATGACGTTTGGGCTAAACTGGTTGGCAACATTCCATTTGTTGCTACAGTGGGCGGTATGTATGCCCTTGGTGCCAAAGGAATTGATGCTGCTGGTGATACCATTACAGCAACCCTTAGTGAAGGAAGCACACTTAACAATAGAGGATCGCAAGCTACTGGTGGAAGTTTAATTGGTGACGGTTCTATATCTGAAAGTTCTTCCTCTAGCACATTAACAGTCGATAAGTCAAGTGATAATTCACAGAAGACAGAAACAGGAGAATAACATGTACAGATTTTTAACCTTATTTTGCTTTGTACTCATGCCCTTTCTTTTTATTGGGTGCAGTACAGCACAGAAACAGTATGCTTTAGATTCAGGTGCCATTGCTGTTGAGGCCAGTGTACTAAAAAACCAGTACACCACAGTTGAGAAACTTCTGCGGAATACTCAAGCAGAGAATAATATGTTCACGGAACAAGAATGGCGTACCCTGAACAATGTTGATTCCACAATTGACATGCTGATCTTGAAGTACAATGCCATGACTCACTTTAAAGATACCACGGTGTCTCTTGAAGATGTGAAATTCATGTATGGGTTGGCAACTGACGGGTATACTCAGGGGCGTGAAGTCATATATGCCCACTGGGATGAGCTACAGCCATCTACACAGCTCATGTTGAACGCTTTTGATACTCAGGCCGTGCAAACCAGTGAACGCATTAAAACGCTCCTGAGCAATCCTGACAACAAAAACATTAATGAGACCCTTACACTGATTGCTGGCGTACTTGGTTCGGCTGTGAAAATGCTATCTTTGGTTGCGTTATGACATGCAACAACTGTGGAAGTCCTGATGTGACAGATCACAGTGCGTATGGTGTCCCTGGAGGTTACAGATATTACTGTACTGTATGTCAGTACCTCTGGGGCAAATACAATGTTGAAGATACGTATGAAACAATTACTGCAAGTATCGAAGAACAGGATACGTTTCACTCTGAGGAATATGCAGAGTGATTTACCCTAAAGGAGAATAATGAAATGCTCAAACCCAGTTTTAAATCTATTGAAGGTCAGTCGGTCTTGGCTATTGTACTTGGCGGCTTGGTTATGTTGTATGAGCTTCTTGCTGGCGATGGTGGCAATAACGTACCCATTGATGCTATTATTGAACATGCTAAAAACGCCACGGAGATTGCCCAAGCGTATAAACTCGATAACATCGGAAATGGGTGGGATACCGCAAAGGTAACTGTCATCCTTGCTTTTATTTATAAGATTTATGGCAGGTTCACTGACAGCCGTACTTCTTTAAAGAAAAAAGAATTGGAGGTAGGAGATGTGGCGAAAACTAACACCGTTGGGTAAGTTCACTTTAGGGTACCTGTTGACATTTGTATTTCTGCTTGCTATGGCGTTCAAAGTGCA
The DNA here is from genome assembly GCA_003645385.1 of Gammaproteobacteria bacterium. Classification (GTDB taxonomy): domain Bacteria; phylum Pseudomonadota; class Gammaproteobacteria; order Nitrosococcales; family Methylophagaceae. The sequence continues at coordinate 13,077 of QNEY01000013.1, forward strand.
CGCAGCAGAAGCTACTTTTACATGGACACCTAATACTGAAAACACCACTGGATATAAATTGGTGATGGATTCTGGTGCAAACATTATTCAAGACATTCCTGGCATTGAGTCGAACACTGTGACAGTAACGATAACTGATGAGTGTCATTCGTTTGCATTATTTGCATACAATGATTCAACAGTGAACAATACATCGCTTCTTTCTGACTTTGCCACTTGGTGCCCACCGTCACCGAAAGCTATTGGCACGTTCGTCATTACGGTTGCACAGGTTAAGTGATATGCAAACTAAAATCTATATGTTCACAGGTCCGAAGGGGCAAAAGGTACCAATTGTTGCTCCTGTGGATATTGAATTTCCTTCTATGTTCCTTGCTGATTACGCTTCTTACTGTGGTGCTGGTAAAGGCTTTGGAGACATTATCGTCCCTGAAACTATGTGGGGTCTTACTATAACGATTGCTTGTTATGTACACGACCAGATGTGGGAAATGTGTTTACCTACTTGGGAGGCTTTTCATTTCAGCAACTCAGTGTTCCTACGCAACATTCTTGCTTGCATTGCTAATCAATCGCAGTCCACCATATTAAAACACCTTCGTACCTATAGGGCTGTGACGTACTACAATGCGGTAGATGCTTTTGGTAAGAAGATTTTTTGGAACCTTAAAGGTGAGCAGTCTAAACAATTAGCAGAGGCGTAGGTAATGGAAATCTCGTTTTTACATGCAGTTAGTTCTGTTAGGAATTGGAATGATTATCTTAATTTAATGAAAGAACTCCGTACCAGAAAGGCTAACGGGGATTATATTATCTACGTATAACAGGAGCAACTATGGATACTCAAGAACAATGGACTTCACTACCTCATAAAGAAAAGCTGAGGGATATGTTGACCAGACATGAGGGTCTACGTTTAAAGCCATACAAGTGCACCGCTGGCAAACTCACCATAGGTGTAGGCAGGAACATTGAGGATAATGGTATTACAGAGTCTGAAGCTGCTTTTATGCTTGATAATGACATACTCAGGGTGCATGAAGAATTGCGTATGAATTTTACATGGTACCCGCACATAAGTGAAGTCCGCAAAGCTGCCCTTATTGATATGTGTTTCAATCTAGGTATATCTCGCTTCAAAAAATTTAAAAAGATGATCGCTGCTATTGAGAAAACAGATTATGATACTGCTGCTTCAGAAATGCTTGATTCAAAATGGGCTGTGCAGGTTGGTTCGAGATCAGCCGAGCTCTCTGAGATGATGCGTAAGGGGTAGCTGGTGAGGCTGGTAGTTTAGCGGAAGAACGTTCTGTTGGGAGGTAAATTAATCTAGCCACCGCAAATCGTGCCCTGCAATAAACGACAGGGCACGATGATAACAACGGGGAAACACTGGTTTGAATCCAGTTCAGCCTTATTATGGCATTACAACAAAATCAACCCTGCGGTTCAATACTTCTTTATCACCACTATACTGATTAAGGGCTATAGACCTGCTCGTAGTGGTCAGCCTGCCTGCATCAATACCAGTGGTTATCAAATAGTTTTTCACAACGTCAGCACGCATCTGAGCAAGCTGCTTGTTATCTGTAACATCACCCTCAGAGCTTGCATTACCCACCAATTGAATACGCATGAATGGGTCATCTATTAATATTGCTGCATGACTTTCCAACCTGTCAATTTGATTTCTATTGATATTGGACTCACCCAACTTAAAAAATACTGGCCGCAACTCCACTGTTACCAGAGGTGCTTCTTGTACAGGCAGCTCTATAGACTTTACTGGCATTTGATGTGGCACAGTAGAAATTATCTGAATTGGTACAGGTTCCTTTGAACATCCTACCATTGCCAATACTGCCAACCCCAAAATCCATTTCATTTGCTTCTCCTTTATACGAATCTTACCCTTCCCATACCACCAAAGCCACCAATACCACCCATAGTGGTACTCATGTTGGTAATCATTTCTTCAACTTCTTCCTCGAACTCGTATGTATCAATGATGGTATGTATCTGTTCAAGTATTACAATCTCAGTTTCATTTTGACTGATACCACGCTGATACGTTTTTATACGGTTGTCCAGGACACCATGAATGATACTATCATCGCTTGAACAAGTCAACCTACCAAAAACATCTTTAATTTTCTCTACCTGTTCAGCAAGATCAATGTTTGCTCTGGTCAACTGTGCCCTTGCTTGTTCCATACCACCCATAGCAAATACACTAAGTGGTGTCTTACTTCCTTTAATCATATTGTCCAACCACTTTTCAGCCATGTCAACCATACGTGAGCGGATCAGATTATCAATATGGTTGGGCGACTCATCATCCACAACCCCTGTGTCATCATATAGTTTACGCTTCTTGGGGTCACTGAGTACACGGTATGCCAGATTAATAGTTTGGAATTTTGCTTCATCACCACCTTTATCTGGGTGGTGCATCTTTGACATTTGTCTGTAGGCATACTTAATTTCACTGGCACTTGCATCTTGCTCAATGCCTAATACTTTATACGGGTTCATTACGTTCCCTCATCATTCTGGTTATGTCATCAAAGGCTTCTATCATCCATGGATGTTTTCTGATGATACGTATAAGGGCACGCTCTTCAGCCAGTGGGGTACGTCCTTTGGTTATTTCTATCAAGGAGCCCTGTGGTACTTCAAGCATACGTTCTATACTGGGTAGCCCGTACCCACGTTCTTCAACAAGGTATCTGAGCATTTCTTTACAATCAGCCATCTGTTTTCGTGACCTCCACTTCTAGGGTAGTCCGTACATAGAATATTGTTTTGCAGTACTCACAT